>JALTEO010000296.1 GCA_027073875.1 Bacteroidales bacterium | reverse complement strand
AAGCTAGAGCAGTTGCAGGAAGAAGTGGCAGAATTAAAAGATAAATATTTGCGGATATCTGCAGAATTTGATAATTACCGGAAACGGACACTGAATGAAAAAATGGAGTTGATAAAAAACGCTTCCGAGAAAATTTTACTTGAATTATTGCCGATAATTGATGATTTTGACCGTGCCATACAAGCTAATGAGAAAATTACGGATATTGATACTGTAAAAGAAGGAGAATTGTTGATTTACGGAAAATTAAAAGATTTAATCAAAAAGCAAGGCGTTGAAGAAATTGAAGCAATTAATCAGGAACTGAATACCGATTATCATGAGGCACTGACAAAAATTCCTGCACCAAGCGAGGATCTGAAAGGCAAGATTGTAGATGTGGTGGAGAAGGGGTATTTGTTAAATGATAAGGTGTTGAGATTTGCTAAGGTTGTGATAGGAGAATAAAAATATAGAATAGATGAAACACTCTATAATAAATTCTTAATTACGAATTATCAATTACGAATTATCCCAAAGCCCCAACGGGATCCCTTTGGGAGGATGCCTTTGGCACGAATAGATAATGTGGTAATTAGATAATGTGCTAATGCGACAATTACAAATAGTTAACTGAAAATGAACAAATAAAAGAATAAAAACTTTACGAACTAAAAATAAACAGGTAAATATGAATTGAAAATTGTTAAGCACCGTAGGTGCGTTATGTTTGTAGAAAAAAATAAATACGAAGAACAGCTCCATAGGAGCGATATTTTATGAACTAAAAATAAACAGATGAAAGAATTACGAGAATCATATAAACATCGTGCAAAAATTTATAGCTCGGAACAAAAAGTCGTTGAATTGATAGCTGAGAGCAATGAATTAATTTCTATTTTTGTGAAAAGTATTAATACAGGCATCTAAAACAAAACGGATTTCTTAATTCGGTTATTCGATTATTTGTTTTTAAGTTCTAATTTAAAATGAGACAATAAAATATAAATATGTCAAAAAGAGATTATTATGAAGTGCTTGGGGTTAGTAAAAATGCTTCAGCCGAAGAAATAAAAAAAGCGTACCGGAAAAAAGCGATAGAATATCATCCTGATAGAAATCCTGACAATAAGGAAGCAGAAGAAAAATTTAAAGAAGCGGCAGAGGCATATGGTGTGTTAAGCGACCCTGAGAAAAAAAGTCGTTACGACCAATTCGGTCATGCCGGAGTAAGTGGCGGTGCCGGTGGTTTTAGTGGTGGTGGGATGAATATGGAAGATATCTTTTCCAATTTCGGCGATATCTTCGGTGATTTTTTTGGTGGCGGTTTTGGCAGTTCGTCCCGCAGCCGTGGCAGACGCGTTTCAAAAGGAACAAATATTCGTGTATCAATTAAATTAACACTGAAAGAAATAGCTCAGGGAGCACACAAGAAAATAAAAATAAAAAAATTCGTAGCTTGTGATCATTGTCAAGGAACAGGTGCTAAGAATGGTAATGCCTATTCCACTTGTTCTACTTGCGGTGGTACAGGGCAGGTAACACGAATCCAAAATTCTTTTTTCGGAAGGGTGCAAACCACAAGCGTATGTCCATCGTGCCAAGGTGAGGGCAAAATGATTACCGATAAATGCCCACACTGTAATGGCGAAGGTATTGTGAAAAAAGAAGAAATTGTTGAATTGGATATTCCTGCCGGCGTTGAAGATGGAATGCAACTTCGTGTGTCGGGTAAGGGAAATGCTGCCCGTCGTGGAGGAATTAACGGCGATATGATTGTTGTTATCCACGAAATTGAAGATGATCAGATTATTCGTGATGGCAATAATTTATATTTTGAACTGGATATCAGTTTCATTGAAGCTGTATTGGGAACAACAAAAGAAGTGCCTACAATTGATGGGAAAGTGAAAATTAAAATTGATCCGGGAACACAACCCAATAAAGTGTTACGCCTCAGGGGAAAAGGGCTTAAAGATATTAATGGCTACGGTAAAGGTGATTTCTTTATCAATGTTAATGTATATGTGCCAAAAAATTTATCGCGTGAAGAAAAAAATCTTTTGGATAAACTAAAAGATTCACCTAATTTTATTCCACCGAAAACATCAAAAAATAAAGAAAGCTTTTTCCGTAAAATGAGGGATATGTTCAATAACTAAATGGAAAAAATAATTACCATATCAAACCTGACAAAATCGTATGAACATCATAAAGCGTTAGATGATGTTTCGTTGGAAATACGACAAGGCAGTATTTTTGGCTTGTTGGGACCTAATGGTGCAGGGAAAACCACTTTAATTCGTCTGCTGAATCAAATTATTTTTCCTGACAGTGGAACAATTACCTTTAAAGGAAAACCGATAAAACCCGATGATGTTCTCCGGTTTGGTTATTTGCCGGAAGAACGCGGGCTATATAAAAAGATGAAGGTTGGTGAACAGGCAATTTATTTGGCACAGCTCAAAGGATTGTCTCGTAATGATGCTATCAAAAAATTGAAATTCTGGTTCGAAAAATTTGATATCGGCAATTGGTGGAATCGCAAAGTAGAAGAATTGTCGAAAGGAATGCAACAGAAAGTACAGTTTATTGTGACGGTACTTCACGAGCCGGAATTGTTGATTTTCGATGAACCATTTAGTGGCTTCGATCCCATCAATACAAATCTGCTGAAAAAAGAAATTTTGCATCTCCACGAAAATGGTTCTACAATCATTTTTTCTACGCATAATATGGCATCGGTCGAAGAAGTCTGTCAGGATATTGTCCTGATAAGCGAATCGAAAAATATTCTTCACGGTTCTGTCGGAGAGGTAAAATCTCAATATAAAACCAATACTTTTTCAGTGAATTTTGAGGAGGAGATAAGTCAAGATATTATAGAGGAGAAAGGTAAAGATTTGTGGAAGGTTACTCTGTATAAAGTGCGAAACAATCAAACTGAAGCGGAATTGCAGTTGCAAAAAGAGATAAAATCAAATAATTATTTATTGAAACAGCTTTTGCCATTGGGTAATGTTACTGCTTTTCAGGAATTATTACCTACAATGAACGATGTATTTATTCAGGCAGTGGAACGATTTAAGGGGGATTTTAATAATTAGAAGAAAATGAGCAAGATAGGTCTTATTATTAAGCGGGAATACAAAACCAGAGTGATAAAAAAATCTTTTATCATTATGACCATTGTCGGACCGTTGCTTATGGCATTGTTGATTGTGGCTCCTGCTTATTTGTCCACGATGCAAAATAAGAAATTGCGAACCATTGCCGTTATTGACCAAACGGGTGTTTTTGAAGATACTATAATCAATACGGCATTGCTAAATAACCAAAAACTGGATCATCGGCAGATTACATCGAAAGAATTATTTCAACACCGGCTAACAGATAGCAAATATATTCATTTTGATTTTTTGTCTTCAGAAGCATCTATCGATAGCGTGAAAAATATTTTTGAAAGTACTAACTATTATGCTTTATTGTTTATTCCTAAAAACTTGTTAAATTCACGAACCATTCAGCTTTATTCCGACAAAGAGATTTCGTTGAATATTAAGATGTATTTATCTAAGTTTTTTGAGAAAGATATTGAAAAAGAAAAGCTTAAGGCTAAAAATATTGATCCTGATGTTATTAAATCAGTTCAAACATCTATTAATATTGAGTCGGTTAAGTGGACACCCGAAGGCGAAGAAAAAAATGCGAATTCCGAAATTGCAATGGTGCTTGGTGCTTTTGCGGGTATTTTGATTTATATGTTTGTTTTTATGTACAGCTCGCAGGTAATGCGTGGCGTGATAGAAGAAAAAACCAGCCGAATTGTCGAAATTATTGTGTCGTCGGTAAAACCACTGCAATTGATGATGGGAAAAATAATTGGTATTGCTTTAGTTGGGCTGACACAGTTTATGTTGTGGGTAATACTTACCTTTGGTATTGTGGCTGTGGTACAATCAAGTTCTTCTTCGTTATCAATAAGACATCAAACGCAAGAGCAGGTAAAATCGCTAATGACAGAGGTCAATTCCAATCAACTTCAACCTACTGTAGATAAAGAAAATCCGGAGATGAACGAATTTGTTCAGTCGGTTTATCACACTGTTTTCTCTATTGATTGGACAGTTATGATACTTTCCTTTCTTTTCTTTTTCCTGATGGGTTATCTGTTATATGCTTCTATGTTTGCTGCTGTCGGCTCGGCAGTAGATAACGAAACGGATACTCAGCAATTTGTCTTGCCGCTGACAGTACCACTTTTATTGTCGCTGATAATGATTCAGTCGTTTTTAAATTTTCCTGACAGTTCTCTTTCGTTTTGGTTTTCTATCATTCCGTTTACTTCACCAATAGCTATGATGGTGCGAATTCCTTTCGGTGTACCATTTTGGCAATTAGCATTATCTATGGTTTTGATGATTATCACTATTTTCATTGTGATGTGGCTTTCCGGAAAGATTTACCGAACAGGCATTTTAATGTATGGTAAAAAAGCATCTTACCGCGATTTACTCAAATGGCTGCGTTATAAGAAATAATACTTAAATTCTAGTTCCTACTCTGTCGAGATGGCACGCTTCTCCCTTAATAAAGTGGGATTGAGGGGGTTGTTGATAAGGAGACCTTTACAAAGCTTCTGATTTTGTCATTTTGAACGCAGTGAAGAATCTATTATTTGCTGATAATCAAAAGAGTAGGTTCGTTGCTTTTTACTGCTTACAAATTTAATATATGTCAATTTCTTCCATTTTGTATTGGCATTAACAAAGTTTTTCGCATTTATCCCTTTTAAGACAGTAAATCGTCTTAATCTATTTAAGTATCAACAACTTAAATCACCAATCCCTTGTTGTCTGACAAGTTGGCACAAAAGTAACAAATTTATTAACTAAAAACTAAAATAAAATGGAAAAACTAATTGATGAAATTTTAAAAAATTATGTAATCAGTCATATTGATAAATTAAAAGGAAAGGGTGGATATATGGTTGCAATAATTAAATTAAGCGAATACGGTTCTGAAAACTCAAAGCAAGAACATTTCACGGGAGATTCATTAAAAGAAATATTTAATGATATTGTTAATTTTTTGAACGAGAATTAAATGGTGGATTCTTTTTGTTATGTGAGTTCCTATAATCTATTAATAATGAATTTTGTCGTTGCACACATCGTTTTTTACTCCCTGTTAGTTCATATCTGTATAAACTTGCACCGACAACTGGTTCTGATGCGTTTGGAAAATGAGCAAGTAGTCTTGTTCTTATGTGTCCTTCTCCAATATATAAGATTCTTTGTTCTTTATTTGATAATTGATAAACGCCAAAATTATCAGGTTCTTTCTTGACATTTTCTTTTGTGTAATGAGACCACTTTTTCTGTATAGACATAATATTAACTTAAAAAGATTAAACAATTTTCAAATATAACTAAAAAACTACAATATGAACCTGTTACAAATACAACGAAAGTTTAGCACACAAAATAAGTGCATTGCTTATTTAGAAAAATTAAGGTGGAACGGGAAACCAACCTGTCCACATTGTAATTCTAAAATGGTTTATAGGCGGAATAAAACAAATATTTGGCATTGTAATCATTGTAATAAAGATTTTACCGTATTATACGATACTATCTTTGAAGATACACGGTTGCCATTACCAAAATGGTTTATGGTTGTCGGGTTGATGTTAAACACCAAAACAGGCATTTCAGCAAAAGAAATACAAAGGAATGTAGGTTTAACCTATAAGACAGCTTGGTATAGTGCTATGCGTGTTCGTTGTGCAATGATTGACTATGACAATATAGAACTTCACGGCATAGTAGAAATGGATGAGGCGTATATTGGCGGAAAACCACGATACAGATATAAAAAAGGAGACAATACGCCAAACCTTTCAAAAGTAACTGCAAAGCGTGGGCGTGGCACAAAGAAAACGCCTATTGTCGGAATAGTAGAACGGGGCGACAAAGTAGTTTTAAAAGTCATTGAAAAACTAACTGCCCGTAACCTTATGGCAATGCTAAAACGGTTTGTTGATACAAAAAATGCTTTGGTCGTTACCGATGAATTTAGAAGTTACCGAAGTTTTGATGATATAGTGCAACACTACACCATACAACACAAAAAGAAACAGTATGTAAAAGGGCTAATGCACACTAATACGATTGAGGGCTTTTGGTCTATTGTAAAGAATAGTATCAAAGGAAACTATATTGCAATAAGCAAAAAATATTTGCCCTTATATCTTGTGCAAAGTCAATATGTTTACAACCACCGAAATTACAGGGGCAACCTGTTTGAAAAATTCCTAAAACAAGCCGTAAGAGTTGATAAGACTGACTATATGGAACACTATAAGCCAGTGAAAAAAGATGTGAAGAAACTTATTTATAAACCTAAAAATAAAAGGGGGTAATATGAAACAGTTAAAAATTACAAATTGTTTTCTATCTTTGGCTGAAACTAAAAGTCAGAGAAATGAAAGATTATTTCAAAAAAAATCCATTGTGGATAAACTGTCCATGCCTTTTGGAGGTGGCGGATATGGAGTTGTTTTTTGCGTTGATTGCCTTTGTACTGGGCGCGGGTACCAGTTATCCAGGACCCGCGAACACCCC
>JALTEO010000295.1 GCA_027073875.1 Bacteroidales bacterium | reverse complement strand
TCAACTGAATTAATTCAACAAATTAATAAAATTATTTTTAAAATTGATTCTTTAGCATGTTGGCAACAGCAACTCCTTAGCTGCGCTCAATTGGCAAATATTTCAAAACAAAATAAGACATCGGATATAAGTGAAGATTATGTAAGAAAACTATGGCAACTGGGTTTCCTTCAAGCGGATATAATTTTTTCTAAAGAAGAACTCGAAATCAACGGATTTTCACTGTTACAAAATGATGAAAGTTCTTTTATTTATTCGGATGAACGCCTGTTAGATAAAAATCTGAAAGGATATGTTGATTCTTTTCAAAATGTTTCTCAATTTCCTGAAGGTATTGACATATTGTTCCATCCATTCCGGTGCTTTGTGTTGTACCATATTGAGAGAGTGTTTAAACTTCGTACCACCTCAATTCAAACATTGTTGTATTCCGATGGATATGACGAATTAGTGTCAATTCACATCGATCAATTGAATAAATGGACTTCAGATCCAAAGACTGGCCTGTTATTCGGGTATTGGAATAATTTAGTTTCACTATGTGTGATATCTGAAACTGCATCTCACAATCAAATATACAATAAAATTACCTGGGATGTTTTTGATAGTTACGAAACAGTTGTTAAAAAACTTATCGAGATCCAGGGCGATGTTTCAGAACTTTTTGAGGAAATTGGCCCAAAAGCCATAGAAGAATATCGAAACGAAATTTGCCGCGACGCAGAGACTATAGATCCAAATAAAAATTTGCACTTAATAATTCGCTTAATGAAATCTGATGAGCGTGCAAAATTAAATGGTCATATAGCTGGGACTATGCTTTTTCTTGCAATGGCTGAGTCACTTAGAAGAAATTTAGAGCGAACAGCAAAAAAAGACTACCCCGAGGAAGATGAATGCGGTTTTGGGCAAGTGAATAGGGATTTTAAACAAAAGATACAGGGAGGCACCCGTGTTCTGGACGGAAATAGGTTAGTGGCCAATCAGTTCCTTCGAAGGTTTGGATTAGATTATGGAATTAGAGTGAATATCTATGTTGAAGGACAAACTGAACACGGCGCACTTACCGATCAATTTAAGAATAATAGTTCTATTTTAGTTATAAATTTGAAAGGGAATTTCGTTGAAAAAAATGGCAAAGGAGTTGCATTTAGGGAGAGTTTAAGGAATGATATCAGATCAAAAATATTTAGTTTGATCCTATTGGATGGGGATGTCTCAGACAATCTTAGAGCTCTAAAACAAGCAGCCATTAATGATGAGATTTGTGGTATGTTTTTTGTTTCTAACCCAGATTTTGAATTTGAAAACTTTACCATAATAGAACTTGCCGATATTACTTGTAATATGGCTAATGAATACCATTTGGAGTCGATTGATAGAGATAAACTGCTTAAAACAATAGAAATCTGTAAATCAGCTAAAGATTTTTTTAAAGTTCTTTATAAATATTCTCCTGATTTGTTGGAGATAGCAAAAGGTGTGAAATGGGGAAAAGCTCTTCTTCGCTATGCGACTCGTAATCCTTTTACAAAACAATTTGGCGACGAAAAAGATCGAAAAATAAATCAACTTATCAAAGTTGCTAACCAGTGCAGTCGCTACACTTATGAAACAACAAGGCAAGGATACATAGTAAATCCTGAAACTGGAAAATTAGTTAAAAGATGATAATTACGAGGTCATTTTAGAACCAGGATATTTAGCTCTAACAAGCCAAATGAACACGGGCAAGCCGGTTATTTGGAAATGTTCGGATTGACATTTTTCATTTGTCATAGAGGAAAAATTATAATGCCTAATGGTGAATCGAAAAACTGGATACGTTTTCTGATAACGCTTGAAAAATTTCATATTTTGTATGGCAAGTGGCCTACAGTGATTCATCTATACCCTTTTTTCATAGACGAGATAAAAAAAAAATTATCAAT
>JALTEO010000294.1 GCA_027073875.1 Bacteroidales bacterium | reverse complement strand
CAGATAAACTAAAAAAACAAAAACTCAAATCCAACATCCATAATTTTGAAAAAGCATTGAAAGAAACTTGGGAAGAACTTCCACCCTATTTTATTTCTTCGGCGACAAAAAAGATAGGAAAAGAAGAAATTTTGGATTATATCGGTAACCTTTTACTGCAAAAATGACAGTCTTTTTTATTTTTCTGTCAGTTTCTTGTAAATGTATCTGACAAAAAGAAGCCAAAATCTTAAAATTGGTAATTGGCACATCCATTGATAAACAAAAATGAAATTAAAAAAATATACATTATGAGTAAAATAATTGGTATTGACTTAGGAACAACCAACTCTTGCGTTGCCGTAATGGAAGGTAATGAGCCGGTGGTTATTCCAAATAGCGAAGGAAAAAGAACTACACCATCAATAGTATCTTTTGATAAAGACAGTGAAAGAAAAGTAGGTGATCCTGCAAAACGACAAGCAATCACTAACCCACAACAAACAATCTATTCCATTAAACGATTAATGGGCGAATCTTACGATAAAATATACGAAGAAATTAAACGATTGCCCTACGAAGTGGAAAAAGGGAAAAACGGCGTTCCTAAAGTAAAAATAGGTGACCGTACTTATACCCCACAAGAAATATCGGCAATGGTTCTTCAGAAAATGAAGAAAACAGCTGAAGATTATTTGGGACAAGAAGTTACGGAAGCTGTTATCACCGTTCCCGCCTACTTTGATGACTCACAACGGCAAGCAACAAAAGAAGCCGGTGAAATTGCCGGATTAAAAGTTCGCCGGATTATCAATGAACCTACTGCGGCTTCGTTGGCTTACGGATTAGATAAAAAGAATAAAGACATGAAAGTTGCCGTATATGACCTTGGTGGCGGAACTTTCGATATTTCTATCCTTGAGCTTGGTGATGGTGTATTTGAAGTAAAATCAACCAATGGTAATACCCACCTTGGCGGTGACGATTTTGACCGGATGGTTATTGACTGGCTGGCAGAAGAATTCCAAAAAGATGAAGGTGTTGACCTGAGAAAAGATCCAATGGCAATGCAACGGCTTAAAGAAGCTGCCGAAAAAGCTAAAATTGAATTATCAAGTTCTACATCCACAGAAATCAATCTGCCTTATATAATGCCCGTTGACGGTATTCCAAAGCACTTGGTAAAAACTCTCTCGCGTGCCAAATTTGAACAATTAACAGACAAACTAATTCAAGGAACCATTGAACCATGTAAACTGGCACTCAAAGATGCCGGATTATCGGCAAGTGATATTGACGAAGTTTTACTTGTTGGCGGTTCAACCCGTATTCCTGCCATTCAAGAGATTGTTGAGAAATTCTTTGGCAAGAAACCTTCGAAAGGTGTAAATCCCGATGAAGTAGTAGCTATTGGAGCCGCTATTCAAGGAGGTGTCCTTACCGGTGAAGTTAAAGATGTATTGTTATTAGATGTTACTCCTCTGTCATTGGGCATTGAAACACTTGGCGGTGTAATGACAAAATTGATTGAGGCAAATACAACCATACCTGCCAAGAAAACAGAAACTTTTACAACGGCAGCCGACAATCAACCATCGGTAGAGATTCATGTCTTGCAGGGAGAACGCTCAATGGCATCAGCCAACAAAACTATTGGACGATTTCATTTAGACGGACTGCCACCTGCCCAACGGGGTGTTCCACAAATTGAGGTTACTTTCGATATTGATGCCAACGGTATTTTAAATGTTTCTGCCAAAGACAAAGGTACAGGAAAATCACAAAGTATTCGTATTGAAGCATCTACAGGATTATCAGACGAGGAAATTAACCGTATGCGTGAAGAAGCTAAACTCCACGAAGAAGAAGACAAAAAGGCAAAAGAGAAAATTGATAAATTGAATGCTGCCGATAGTCTGATTTTCCAAACGGAAAAGAATCTGAAAGAATTTGGCG
>JALTEO010000293.1 GCA_027073875.1 Bacteroidales bacterium | reverse complement strand
GATTTATAATTCTCAATTGATAATCCGTTATTGATATTTACCTTTGTGAAAAAAAATTGATGAAACTGCCTCTGAACGAGCCCATTTTTGAAATCATTGCCCAAGTGGCTGAGCGGGAACAAGTACCTGCTTTTGTTATTGGTGGTTTTGTGCGTGATATTTTGATCCACCGACCATCAAATGATATTGATATTATGGTGTTGGGGAAAGGCATTGATATCGCAATGAAAGTTGCCAAAGAATTAGGAATAGAACACAGTGTTACTGTTTTTAAGAACTTTGGTACGGCAATGTTAATGCACGACAATTGGCAATTGGAATTTGTAGGAGCACGCAAAGAATCTTATTCGCGTTATTCACGAAAACCAATTGTAGAAGAAGGAACTTTGGCTGATGATCAATTTCGCCGTGACTTTACTATTAATGCATTGGCTATCAGCTTAAATAAGGCGGACTACGGCACTTTAATTGACCCGTTTCACGGATTGGAAGATTTGAAAAAACAAATTATCCGTACGCCTTTGGATCCAAACAAAACTTTTTCGGACGACCCCTTGCGAATGATGCGGGCTATCCGTTTTGCCACACAGCTTAAATTTGTTATTCAGGGAGAAACTTTTGAGTCCATAAAACAAAATAAGAACCGTATTAAAATTGTTTCCTCCGAACGAATTACCGACGAACTAAATAAAATAATGATGAGCTCCGAACCTTCCGTTGGATTTAAACTACTGAATAAAAGCGGACTACTGGAGATAATTTTCCCTGAATTATATCAGCTGAAAGGAGTAGAACAAATTGACGGCATTGGTCATAAAGATAATTTCTACCATAGTTTAAAGGTACTGGACAATATTTCCACTAAAACAGACAATCTTTGGTTGCGATGGGCAGCTCTGTTGCACGATATTGGTAAACCTAGGACAAAACAATTCAAATCCGGTGTAGGGTGGTCATTTCATAATCACGATTTTGTGGGCTATAAAATGATTTACGGTATTTTTCGTCGTATGCGATTACCTATGAATGAGAAAATGAAATTCGTACAAAAATTAGTACAATTACATATGCGTCCCGTAACACTGGTTGACGATAAAGTAACAGACTCTGCCGTGCGTCGTCTTTTATTTGATGCCGGCAACGAAGTAGAAGACCTAATGCTTTTGGCTGAAGCAGATATCACTTCCAAGAATAAAGAAAAAATTAGAAAATATCTGGGAAACTTTCAATTAGTACGCGAAAAACTTAAACAGATTGAAGAAAAAGACCGGATTCGTAATTTTCAACCGCCGATAAAAGGTGAGGAAATTATAGAGACTTTTAATTTGCAACCATCAAAAGTTGTAGGTGATATTAAAACAGCCATAAAAGACGCTATACTCGATGGTGTTATAGAAAATACTTATGATGATGCTTACCAATATATGTTAAAAATCGGAAAAGAAAAAGGATTGAAACCCAAAAACTCAAAGAACAAAAAGGGCTAAAAATTGTTTTTATAAAAAAGAACAAAATGATAAAAATATATCACAATCCCCGTTGTCGTAAAAGTCGTGCAGGGTTAGCATACCTACAAGAAAAGACTAATAATTTTGAAAAAGTGGAATATCTTAAAAATCCACTGAGTACTGAAGAGCTAAAAGCTCTGTTTGCTAAAATTGATTTATCTGTTGAGCAGATGATTCGTAAACAGGAAGCAATCTACAAAACCAATTTTAAGGATAAATCTCTTTCAGATGATGAATGGATACAAGCCATTGCCGACAATCCTAAATTGTTGCAACGACCCATTATTGAAACAGACCAAAAAGCTGTACTTGCTGACCCACCCGAAAATATGGATATCTTTTTTTAATTTTTCGGACAATCTGGCAGGTTTTTGCTATTTGAACAAAACGGCTTAAAAATTGTTATTTCCACAAATCAAAATTTGTATATATTTGCAAATTC
>JALTEO010000292.1 GCA_027073875.1 Bacteroidales bacterium | reverse complement strand
TATGAGCTGTGTTGATAGTGATTCCTCTTTCCTTTTCTTCAGGAGCATTATCAATAGAATCAAAATCTTTCTTTTCTGCGAGTCCCTTTTCTGCTAATATCAATGTAATTGCACTGGTCAAAGTTGTTTTTCCGTGGTCAACATGACCTATGGTACCAATATTAACATGGGGTTTCGTTCTTTCAAATTTTTCTTTTGCCATGGTTTTAAATATTAATTAATTAGTTAAGAAATAATTACTTCTTGCTAAGCCGATGAAGGGAATTGAACCCTTGACCTCTTCCTTACCAAGGAAACGCTCTACCCCTGAGCTACATCGGCAAAACAGAGCGGGAGACGGGATTCGAACCCGCGACATTCAGCTTGGAAGGCTGACGCTCTACCAGTCTGAGCTACTCCCGCGAAAAAAATGGGGAGAGCAGGATTCGAACCTACGAAGGCGTTGCCAACAGATTTACAGTCTGCCCCATTTGACCGCTTTGGTATCTCCCCAATCTATTTAAAGCCGAAGGAGGGATTCGAACCCACGACCTGATGATTACAAATCAACTGCTCTGACCAACTGAGCTACTTCGGCTTAAGTTTTTTACATTAAAGAACTTACTATACCTCCCAAAATTTGAGAGGTGCAAAGGTATAAACTATTTCTTTCCTGCCAAACAAAAATTTTTATTTTTTTTATTTTTTTGATTTATCTTTATATTTTATCAGTTGCTTTTCTAAGGCGGAGATAGAGGTATCGATGCTTTCTTCAAAGGTTTTGGCTTGTTTTTTTGCAAAAAAATCTTCACCGGGAACTTTGATTTTTATTTCAGCAATTTTATTTTGAGCATCTGTGGAGTTATCTAACTTAAGTTTAATGTCAGCTCCTAAAATGCTACTTTGCTTTTTATTGAGTTTATTTAATTTCTTTTCAATAAAATCAATAAGTTTTTTGTCTGCGTCAAAGTGAACGGAATCAATGTTTACATTCATAATAAATCCTCCTTAATTTCTTGGATGAGTTTGTGAATAGGTCTTCTTTAATTTTTCAAATGAATTGTGTGTATATATTTGTGTGGCGGCAAGATTGGCATGTCCCAACAATTCTTTAATAGCATTGAGGTCGGCACCATTATTGAGCATGTGCGTGGCAAACGAGTGACGAATGATGTGTGGACTTCTTTTACTGAGTGTAGAAACTTTACTCATATATTTATTCACAATACGATAAACGAATTTAGGATAAAGTTTGAGTCCTTTATTTGTTATAAATATATATGGTGTAGATGTGCCGAAATTTTCTTTTAATTCTTTGATGTAATTTTTTAGCTGTTTTGTGAATCCCGGCAAAAGTGGAATTATTCGTTCTTTATTTCTTTTTCCAAGTACTTTAATCGTGTTGTCGTCGAAATTGATGCGGTCAGTTGTTAAATTGATGAGTTCACTTTCGCGGATACCGGTGAGATAAAAAAGTGTTATTATCATTTTGTCCCGGTGTCCAAAGAAATTATCTTCAAAAAGACCATCATCGTCTAATAACTCGTTCATGGTTTTTTCTTCAAAATAAGTCGGAAGATTTTTCTTTGTTTTCAACGAAGAAATTGTTTTTACCGGATTTTCGGTGATGATATTTTCTTTTAGACAGTATTGGAAGAAAACTTTTAAGCTGGTGATTTTCCGGTTAATTGAGCGATGTGAAAGATCTTTTTCACCCAAGGAAATTATCCATTCGCGAATATCGTCATTTTTAATCTCAGGGAGTGTATTCGTTTGATTCATATCAATCTTCAGAAATTGGAAAAATTGCAGAATATCGGTTTTATAGGAAATAAAGGTGTGTGTCGAATAGTGTTTTTCGAATTGAAGATAATTCAAGTATGAATCAAAGATTTGCATACGCCATCAAAGTGAAAATTCTCATGAAAAAGAATTATTTAGTAACTTTGATCTCTAAGATGCTGAATATATATTGCCTTGAGATGCTGTGTGCGTTTAAGAATTGAAGGTTTTTTGAAATCTTTCCTGTTGCGTAACTCTTTTAAAACACCTGTTTTTTCAAACTTTCTTTTGTATCTTTTTATGGCTCTTTCAATAGATTCGCCTTCGGTAACGGGAACTACTATCATAACTAGATTTTCTTTTTTTAATTTTGGATTGCAAAGATACAACAATCTCTTAATACCGACCAAATTATTTTAAAGAAATTTAAGAGAAATTTTTCTATTTATTCAAAAATTCTTTTTCAATATAGCGAGCTATAACGAGTTTTTGAATTTCGGAAGTTCCTTCGCCAATTTGTAATAATCGTTGGTCGCGATAAAATCGTTCAATATCAAAATCTTTCATTAGTCCGTAACCACCATGAATCTGAACGGCAACATCGGCAGCTTCTTTAGCAATTTCCGAGCAATAATATTTTGCCATAGCGGCTTCTTTTCCAAATGGTTTATGGTTTTCTTTGAGCCAGCAAGCTTTGTAAAGAAGATTGCGTGACATTTCAATTTTAGTAGCCAGTTCTGCCATCAGGAATCCAGTGTTCTGAAAAGCGTAGATATATTTTCCGAATTGCTTGCGCTCATGTGAGTAACGCATAGCTTGTTCAAAAGCACCTTGAGCCAGTCCTAATCCCATAGCCCCAATTGACAGTCTGCCATTGTCCAAAGTGCTGAGCATAATGTGAGAACCTTCTCCAATTGTTCCTAAAAGATTTTCTTTTGGTACGCGACAATCGTCAAAATAGAGTTCGCTGGTATTGGAAGCTCGCCACATCATTTTGCCGTGCATCTCAACAGCTTTGAATCCTTGTGTGCCGTTTTCAACTAAAATACAGGTATATAATTGGCGACCTTTTTCGTCAGTTCCGGATACTGCCTGAACAGTAGAGCCCACAGAAATAGATGCGGAGGCATTGGTGATAAAAATCTTGGAACCGTTAATAACCCATTCATTATTTTCCAAAAATGCTTTTGTTTTTGTTCCGCGAGAGTCGCTGCCTGCTTCGGGTTCTGTTAGTCCAAATCCCCACAGTGCTTTCCCTGTGCATAATTGCGGTAAATATTTTTGTTTTTGTTCTTCTGTACCATAATAATATATAGGACCAATTCCCAACGAATTGTGTGCGGCAAGTGTTGCTGCCTGTGAGCTGTCAATGCGAGCTAATTCTTCAACGGCAATAATATAGGAGAGTGTGTCCATTCCACCACCACCATATTCCGTAGGTAGATACATGCCAAAAAGTCCGAGCTCACCCATTTTGGCGGTTAAGTCAAGAGAGAATTCTGCTCTCTCGTCTAATTCTTGTGCTATTGGTTTTATTTCCCGTTCGGCAAAATCACGAACTGATTGCCGTATAAATGTTTGTTCTTCTGTAAGATTAAAATCCATAGGTCTGTTATTATTTTGCGGTAAAGATATTAATTTTGTGAGAACGGCAGAACAATTAGAAAATATTTTTTAACATAAGGGGAATTTGTCATTTTTAAAATAACTATTGTTAGCTCTATGTCCGTTTTTTTGACAGTCTTTTATTTTTTTCACCATTGTTAACAAATCTTTTATCCGGTTTCACGGATTTTCCTTAGTTTTGTAAATTATTTTTATTGTATGCGATTTACTTTATTCAAGACACCGGCACACCGCGTTTTTAACTATATTCCGCGATATTACGATGAGAAAAAAGAACGGCGTGAGAATCTGGAAAAAACTACGGAATATGTTCCCGGTCAGCGGATTCGTGGCGGTATGCGACATGGCTTGATAGACTATCGTAAAACAGGAAATAAGTACCAACGCATTAGGGTAATCATCATTCTTATTACCATTGGATTATTGTTTTTGGTTGCTTATTTGTCCGTAAAATATTTTTCGTTGTTATGGCAGACTTGATTCAACTCTTGCCGGATGCCATTGCCAATCAAATAGCGGCAGGCGAAGTAATTCAACGCCCTGCTTCCGTGGTGAAGGAATTGTTGGAAAATGCCATTGATGCCGGTGCCACAGAGATAACGCTAAGCGTAAAAGATGCAGGCAAAACACTTATTCAGGTTATTGACAATGGTTGTGGCATGTCCGAAACAGATGCCCGTATGAGTTTTGAGCGTCACGCTACTTCCAAAATAAAAAAAGCCGATGATTTGTTTGCACTCTACACGATGGGATTCCGTGGCGAAGCACTGGCATCTATCGCTTCTATTGCACAAGTGGAATTGAAAACACGGAAAGGCGACGAGGAGCTGGCTACTCATTTGGTCATTGAAGGGTCGGAGGTCAAACTACAGGAAAAAACGGCTGCTCCTGCCGGAAGTAATTTCAGTATAAAAAATCTGTTTTTCAATGTGCCTGCCCGTCGTAAGTTTCTGAAGTCCGATACCACGGAATTTAATTACATCCTTCTGGAATTTAAGAAGGTAGCTATCGCTTTCCCCGGTATCGCATTTAAACTTTTCCACAACAATAAAAATATATTTTCATTGCCGGCAGCTAATCTGCCCAAACGGCTGAATCATCTGTTTCATGCCAAGATAATGGACCATTCCTTGCCTGTGGAAACGGATACCACTGTGATAAAAATTAAAGGATTTGTAGGAAAACCGGAATTTGCCACCAAGACACGCGGACAACAATATTTTTTTGTCAACAACCGCTATTTCAAACATAATTTGTTTTATAGAGCTGTGATGAATGCTTACGAAGGTATTATTGCTCCCGATACGGTTCCGTCGTTTTTCTTGTTTTTTACTATTTCTCCCGAACAGATTGATGTAAATATCCATCCCACAAAAACAGAGATAAAGTTTGAAAATGAGGGTGGTATCATGAAAATGCTGACAGCTGCCGTAAAACAAGCACTGGGGAAATTTAATGCTGTTCCGTCAATTGATTTTGATGCACCGTTTTCGTTGCCATTGGTAGATAAGGAAAAGCCACTGCATGAACCTAAGATTGCCGTTAATCTTGAATATAATCCGTTTAAAAACGAACAGGGTGGCAGGCAACCGGTAGAAAAAGGGTGGGAACAATTGTTTTTGAAACGCGAAGACCACGATGCAAATAATGATGTTGCCGGGAGTGATGGATTGAAACCGGTTGAAACCGGTCGTCGTTATTTTTTATATAAAGGGAAGTATATTTTGGCATCTGCCCGTTCGGGGTTGATGATGATTCATTATCGTAGAGCACAGGAACGGATTTTATATGAGTCGCTGATGCAGCAGATAAAAGCGGAAAAACCTGTATCGCAAAATCTGTTGTTTCCGATTGCCATACCGTTTCACGAAAATAACGAATTGATGCAAGATGATTTGGTGCGAATAATGACATCGTTTGGTTTTGCAATTCGCACCGGTAAAAACGAGTTAATTATTGATGCTGTGCCACCGCAGATTACTGAAAATGAGGTGGAGAAAATTATTTCGGAATTAATAGAACAGTTAAAGGAGAATATCCCTGAAAACGAAAATGCTTTTTATCAGATGATTGCGGCTCATTTGTCGCAGCAATCGGCTCACTATCCCGATGAAAATACTTCTTCCGAGGAATTACAAAAAATAGTGAATGCTTTGTTTTCCAATGAATATCATAATTATACTCCCAACGGGAAAACTATTATTACAATTTTAAATGATGAGGTAATAAATAAATTATTTGAGTGATGGAAAATTATCGTGTTGGTGGATACAGAATGTTGCCGCCCGTAGTTAAAAACTTAATTATTATCAATGTATTGATGTATCTGGCAACGGTATTTTTTCAATACAAGATGGGAATTGACTTGTCTGAGAAATTAGGTATGTTCTTTTTTGAATCGCCGAGTTTTCATCCGTATCAGATTATTACACACATGTTTATGCACGGCAGTTTGTCGCATTTGTTTTTCAATATGTTTGCCCTGTGGATGTTTGGTATGAGTGTCGAAAACCTGTGGGGAGGCAAGCGGTTTTTTATTTTTTATTTTGTAAGCGGGTTAGGAGCGGCAGCGTTTTATTCATTTATTCAGTGGATTCAATATTCTAGTTTGAGTCATGGCTTATCACCAGACCAAGTTCAGTATGTTTTGGAGAATGGCAGAGGAATTTTGATGAGTGGTAGAAATTTTGCCGATCCGGCAGTTGCTAAAATGAATCTTTTATTGAATATTCCTATTGTGGGTGCTTCGGGAGCTATTTTCGGTGTGTTGTTGGCTTTCGGTATGTTGTTCCCCAATGTCATGGTATATATTTACTTTTTTATTCCGATGAAAGCCAAATGGTTTGTATTGCTTTACGGCGGGATGGAATTAATTTTTGGCGTAATGAACGAACCCGGCGATAATGTGGCACATTTTGCTCATCTCGGTGGTATGCTTTTTGGTTTCTTATTGATACTTTTATGGAAGAAAAAAGATGCTAATCAATTTAGAATCTGAAAATGAGTAAGATAGTTGATGATTTAGTTGCCCAGTTCAAGTATGGATCAATGATGATTAAGTTACTACTGGTAAATGTAATTGTCTTTTTGACAGTTCAGGTTGTCATTTTGTTCTTTTTTTTGCTGGGTATGCACGGCGACAATTTTATTGTCTCGTATCTGGCTTTGCCGGCGGATTTTCATGAGCTTTTGCTAAAACCTTGGACACTTATTTCGTATATGTTTTTGCATGAGGGGCTTATGCACATCCTTTTTAATATGTTGTGGTTCTATTGGTTTGGTAAAATATTTTTACAATTTTTTTCTAATCGTCAGTTACTAAATGTGTATT
>JALTEO010000291.1 GCA_027073875.1 Bacteroidales bacterium | reverse complement strand
TTTATTGCAAGTATGGGAAATCCTAAATTAAAACCGTATTTGTATCATAACTTTTCATTTGAATACAGCAAAATGAGTGACGGACTTTTAAGTTATTTTTCAATAAAACCGTATTACAACTATTCCGATAACGAAATGGGAATAAATCCTACAACAAACGACAGCTTAATAATCTATCAGAACAAAAACTTTGTGAAACACGAAAAATATGGCGTTTACACAAACTTGTCTTTTAAAATACACAAAAAACTGAATTTTGATTTTGACATTGATGTATATAAAGATTGGAATAAAAACCTAACGACACCGCAAATAGTCGATTGGAATGGCGATGCACAAATAACATATTCGGTAAATACCAAACATTATTTTGGCTTGATATATCAAAAAGAATATGCCGAAAATGTTACTTCGCTGGGTTATACAAAATCAGGAATCGATTATTTTATGATTTATTGGCAAACATTGCAATTAAAAGGCAGATTACAATTTATGTTAGGTTATTCATTACCAATATTATCGAATCAAATTAACGAAGACTACGAAGAAACACCTTATTACATCAAACATAATTTCACAGATGTATCAATCATAAATAATATGATTATGGTTAATCTTGTTTTTCGCCTTTCAAAAGGAAAAGTTCATAAGTCAAACAATAATATTGATTACGAAGATTACGAAAAACGAAGCGATAATAATAAAATTAATTTGTAAATGAACTTCCCTGCCATAATCCAACCCGACGCAATGGACTGCGGTCCGGTTTCGCTGCAGATGATTGCTAAATATTACGGGAAAGAATTTTCATTAGATAAACTCAGACAATTAACATTTACAGTAAAAGACGGCGTTTCATTATTTGCCATAAGCGAAACTGCCGAACAGCTTGGTTTTAAAACCGTTGGCGGTAGAATTACATTTGACAAACTTGCCAAAGAAGCCCTTTTGCCTTGTATAGTCCATTGGAATCAAGAACATTTTGTTGTAGTTTATAAAATCACTAAAAACAAGGGTGTTGCTTTGAGCAACGCCCTTGTTAAAATACATGTTGCCGACCCTGCACGAGGTAAAATAAAATATACCGAAGAAGAATTTAAAGAACATTGGATAAGCACAAGAGCAAATGGAGAAGATAAAGGCGTTGTACTACTACTGGAGCCCACACAAGCATTTTACAAGCAAGAAACTGATAAAACAAACACCAAAAGTCTTAAATTCCTGTTTTCATACTTTCTGAAATATAAAAAGTTTTTCGGGCAACTTATTCTCGGTTTATTGCTTGGCAGTTTGTTTCAACTTATTTTTCCATTCCTTACACAAGCTGTTGTGGATACGGGCATTGCCAATAAAAATGTCAGTTTTATTTACTTAATTCTATTGGCTCAATTAATGCTCATTATCAGCCGTATGGCAGTGGAATTTATCCGGCGTTGGATATTATTGCATATCAGCACAAGAATAAATATTTCGTTAATATCCGACTTTTTTATCAAATTAATGAAATTGCCGATGAGCTATTTTGATACCAAACTTACAGGCGATATTCTGCAACGCATTGATGATCACGAACGCGTTGAAAGTTTTTTAACATCAAGAACCCTTAATATAATTTTCTCATTTTTCACACTTATTATTTTTGGCATTGTGCTTTGGATATACAGTTTCAAAATTTTTGTTATTTTCTTTGCCGGCAGTCTGCTTTATACAGGTTGGATAATCTTTTTTCTGAAAAAACGAAAAGAAATTGATTACAAATTTTTTGAAGTTCGTGCCAAAAATCAAAACAAAACATATCAACTCATTCAAGGAATGCAAGAAATAAAACTGCAAAACTCCGAATTGCAAAAACGATGGGAATGGGAAGATATTCAAGCCGATTTATTTAAAGTAAATGTTTCGGCATTAAAACTTGACCAAATGCAAGAAGCCGGCAATGTTTTTATAAACGAGACAAAAAACATCGTAATTACAATTATTGCAGCACTCTCAGTAATAAAAGGAGATATGACACTTGGTATGATGTTGGCAACACAGTATATTATTGGGCAATTAACTTTACCTATTGAGCAAATGATACATTTCATTCACGATTTGCAAGACACAAAAATCAGTTTGGAACGAATAAACGAAATACACCAAAAAGACGATGAAAATAAAGATAGAGAGCTAAAAAACATTCCTTTGGAAAATAAAAGTATTGTTATCAAAAATTTGCTTTTTCAATATGAAGGACCTCATTCAAAAAAAGTTTTAAATAATATCAATTTAACCATTCCCGAAGGCAAGGTGACGGCAATAGTTGGAGCAAGCGGAAGTGGCAAAACAACTTTGATAAAACTTCTTTTACAGTATTACAAACCTGTAAATGGCATAATTGAAATAGGAAATCAGGATTTACAAAAATTTAATTCAATTTGGTGGCGAAATAATTGCGGTGCGGTAATGCAAGACGGTTTTATTTTCTCTGAGAGTATTGCAAAAAATATAGCACAAGGCGAAGATGAGATAGACAAAGAAAAACTAAAAAAAACAGCACAGATAGCTAATATTCACGATTTTATCATGAGGTTGCCATTGAAATACAATACGGTAATCGGTAACGAAGGACAAAATCTAAGTCAAGGACAAAAACAAAGAGTTTTAATTGCAAGAGCAGTTTATAAAAACCCCGACTTTTTGTTTTTTGATGAAGCTACCAATGCACTTGATGCCAATAACGAAAAGGCAATTGTAGAAAACTTACAAGAATTTTACAAAGGGAAAACGGTTATTGTTGTAGCACACCGTTTAAGCACCGTAAAAAACGCCGACCAAATTGTTGTGCTTGACGACGGTAAAATTGTAGAAACAGGAAATCACAAAGAATTAACAGCCAAAAAAGGAGCATATTACAAACTTGTTAAAAATCAACTCGAACTTGGAAACTAATTTAATTACGAATTATCAATTACGAATGAAAACTTTACGAACTTTACTCAACCTCAACCTCAACCTCAACCTCAACCTAAACCTAATAACTACGAACTATGCACTACGAACTTTAAACTTGAACGCAATAATAACCAGCACAAAAGAATGACAACAAAATAAAAATTAACACATTAACACATTAAACAATGGCAAACACAGACAATATAGAACTACGAAGCGAAAAAGTCAGAAACATAATAGGACAAATACCACCAAGAATAATTCGCATAGGTATAACTGTTATCTTCTTTGTAGTAGCAGGACTATTAACAGGTAGTTACTTTTTTAAATACAACTACACAATTGATACGACGGCAACTATATACCAAAGAAACGATACTACATTTATACAAATAAAAATTCCTGCAAATGAGATTTATAAAGTAAAAAAAGGGCATCAAATAATATTAACTTTTGATAAAATTCAAAATCTATACAACAAACGAGTTGTTACACAAATACAAACAATACCAAAGAAACTGCAAATAAAAGATAATGAAGGCTATTTTGTAGCACAAGTTAAAATCCTGCACAATTTTAAAACACCTGAAAACGAGATTATTGAAATAATTGATAAAACGGAAGTAAAAGCAGAAATAATAACAGATAAAATAAGTTTTTTTGACAGAATAATAAAACCGTTTAAAAATATTATGAATGAAAGACAATAGATATCGCTTCGCAGTCAAGCACATTGCCAAGTCGCTACAAGCTACCACAAAACCAAAACTAGCCAAAGAAGCTCTGAGTATTTCTTATATCGAACTCCTTTAATTAATTTTTACCCAAAATTGGTTTGATTTTAAATATACTGGTTTTTGATAGTTTTGCGAATACAAAGCTTTTTAGAACCAGTTATATCCCGATAGACGAGGACTCACGACAAAGTCGGAGCTCGAAAGAAATCAACCTATATTTTTGCAAATTTGATTTCTTTCAGTATGGAATGGTTAAAAAATGTATTTTTGCAACAGAAAATTATAATAAATGAAGTTTACTGCACAGCAAATTGCCGATTTCTTAGATGGGTTTGTTGAAGGGAATCAGCACGAAGAAGTTGACGATTTCTCAAAAATAGAAGAAGGAAAATCCGGAACGCTTACTTTTTTAGCTAATCCGAAGTATCAGCACTATTTATATGATACGAAAGCATCAATCGTATTGATTGATAAATCTTTTGAATTGACAGATAAGATTTCTGCAACACTTGTCCGCGTTGACAATGCTTATGAGGCATTTGCCAAATTGTTGAAGTTATATCAGGAACAAATGAACGGACAAGAGAAGACAGGGATTGAGGACAATACATTTATTAGTAATACGGCAGTGCTTGGACAAGATATTTATGTCGGTGCTTTTTCGTATGTTGGTGAGAATGTCAAAATAGGAAAGAATGTTAAAATTTATCCTCAGGTATTTTTAGGCGATAATGTAGAGGTAGGCGATAATACTGTTTTATTTCCGGGTGTAAAAGTTTATCATCATTGTGCAATTGGCAGTAATTGTTGTTTACATGCCGGAGTAATAATTGGTGCTGATGGTTTTGGATTTGCACCACAGAATGACAAAGCATTTGAGAAAATACCACAAATAGGGAATGTTATTATTGAAGAGGGGGTGGAAATAGGAGCCAATACGACCATTGACCGTGCAACGATTGGCTCTACCATTATTCGTAAGAATGTGAAATTAGATAACCAGATTCAGATTGCTCACAATGTGGAGGTTGGCGAAAATACTGTTATTGCCGCTAAAGTGGGTGTGAGTGGTTCTACCAAAATAGGTAAAAACTGTATGGTGGCAGGACAAGTCGGATTTGCCGGTCACTTAAAAATAGGTAATCATGTTATAGTTGGTGCTCAGGCGGGGATTACAAATGATATAGAAGATAATCAGATAATTCAAGGATCTCCGGCGTTTAATATTAAAGATTTTCAACGGTCGAATGTGGTGTTTAAACATTTGCCTGAATTGAGACGGGAGCTTACTGCTTTGCAACGGCAAGTTGCAGATTTAACTAAAATGTTCGAAAATGAAGGATAACAGTATTCGTCAACATCGGCTTGAGAGCTTAATTCTTAGGAGCTTGGCTGAGATTTTTCAACGCGAAAAAGATAAGCTGGCAGGAAATGGCTTGGTAAGTATTACTGAAGTAAGGTTAGCACCTGATTTATCAATTGCTAAGGTTTATCTAAGTATTTTGCCGACAGAAAAACGCAATGAGATTTTTGAGCTTGTAAATAGTCAGAATAAATTTATAAGAAAACTTCTTGGCGGGAAAATCAAGAATGTTAGAAGAATTCCGGAACTAATATTCTTTATAGACGATTCTTATGATTATGCCAAGAACATTGAAAATCTCCTTCAATAATAATAACAAAAGGTGAAACTTTCACTCTTTATAGCCCGTCACTATTTTTTCTCTAAGAAATCGACCAATGTCATTAATCTTATTTCGTTGATTAGTGTCGTTGGCATTGCTATTGGCACAATGGCATTGATAGTGATTTTGTCTATTTTTAACGGGTTGGAAGAGTTGATTATTTCCCGCTATAATTCGTTTGATCCTGATTTTAGAATTGAAGCGGTAAAAGGAAAAACATTTAGAGTAGATAGTAATTTATTCCGGCAGGTAGCAGCTATTGATGGTGTAAAGTCTTTGGTGCCCGTGGTGGAAGAAAATGCGTTGGTAAAATATGGTGATAAATATTTTCCTGCTCATTTAATGGGGGTTACCGGTGATTTTATAAAACTTTCCGGTATGGATTCTTTGATTACCGCAGGACAGTTTCTTTTAAAAGATGATAGTGTTACGACAGCCGTAATCGGTCAATCTATTGCAGGTATTCTCGGGCTACATTTAAATACCTATAAACCGTTGAGTATCTATGTGCCTCGCCGTTTGAAAAAGGTTACGATGAATCCTGATAAGGCATTTAAAAGAAAAATGGTGCTGCCGGTAGGTACTTTTTCGGTAGAGCCGGAAATTGATGAGTTTATATTATTACCAATAAGTTTTGTTAGCCGATTACTTGATTATAAAGATCAATTAACCGGTTTGGAAATAGCTGTTAATAAAAATGTTAGAGAAAAAGATATACGGAAGTCATTGACCGGAATATTTGGAGATACGGTTGTTGTTAAAAATCGTTTTGAGCAACATCAGTTTATCTATAAAATAATGAGGACTGAAAAAGTGATTGTCTTTTTAATTTTAGCACTGATATTATTGATTGCATCGTTTAATGTCATTGGTTCATTAACTATGTTAATTATTGAAAAACGGAAGGATATTAAAACTTTTAATGCACTGGGGATGTCTATGCAAAAAATAAAAGCTATCTTTTTGGCAGAAGGGTGGATGATTACAATAATTGGTGTTGTGTTAGGTATTGTCTTTGGATTTGTATTCTGTCTTCTGCAGACTCATTTTGGGTTGATAAAACTGAATGGCTATCAAAATGATGCGTTTATTATTCAGGCATATCCTGTTTCTATGCACATTTCCGATTTTGTGCTGGTGTTTTTGACTGTTGTGGCTATTGGTTATATTGCTGCCCGTTATCCTGTACGATTTATTGTGCGAAAATATTTTTCATCAGATTATTATTAACCTCAGCTTTTTGATATTTTTCTTAGGCGAGTCATATTTTTGATGCACTATCGGGATAATCCAATAAAATGATACTTTTGCAAAACCCAAAATAAGCTGTCATTCTGATCATTGCGAAAAATCTCAATACATTAAACAATAATTATTTATAGA
>JALTEO010000290.1 GCA_027073875.1 Bacteroidales bacterium | reverse complement strand
GAAATAACCTTTACGTTGGCGCCACTTCGATAAAATGCCAAAGCCAATTCACGCCCCATTGTTCCAGTTGATTTATTTGAAATAACTCGTATGGGATCTATTTCTTCACTGCTACCGCCGGCGGTTATCAAAACATTTTTCCCATTGAACTTATTATTGTAATTGTTAAAATTGATCAATTCTTCATGAATAATATCAGTATTTTCAAGAATACCTATTCCTTTATCATAATTTGCCAAATCGCCGCTTCTCGGCGGAATAATAACTGTCCCCATACTCTTTAAAATAGACAAATTCCTTTGAAATATGGCATTATTATACATATTGCTGTTCATCGCCGGTGCAACAAAAACTTTATTTTTAAAAACAAAAAATGTGGAAAGTAAAAGATTATCACATATCCCATTGACAATTTTTCCAATGGTGTTCATTGTAGCGGGGGCTATTAAGAAAACATCAGCCCACTTTGAAAGCGAGACATGAATAGGTTGCTCGACATTTTCATCAAATTGATCAATAAAATATTCTACATCGAAGGATTTTATAGCTAATTCAGGAATAAAATTAATTGCAGCTTGTGTGAGAATAACCTTAACCTCATTTCCCGATTTTTTTAATTTTCTCATTAAATCCAATATTTTATAAGCAGATATTGAACCCGTAATCCCCAATAAAATTTTCATTTGATATAATCCTTATAAAAATCCACATTACGCGAGATTTTCCTTTGTTCAGCAATAATAATAGACCGTACATCTTCAATTGCTCTTTGCAATTCATCATTCACTATTAGGTAATTGTAATTGTACATGAGGGCTATTTCTTTCCGAGCATTTTCTATTCTCAATTTGATAGTGTCCATATTATCTGTACCGCGTTCAATCAATCTTTTCTCAAGATCTTCAAATGAGGGGGGAAGAACAAAAACAAAAACAGCATCCGGAAAACGTTTTTTCACATTTATACCACCTTGGACATCAATATCCATAATGATAATTTTCCCCTGTCTAATATTTTCCTTAATATATTTTTTGGGAGTTCCGTAATAATGATCGTGAACCTTAGCCCACTCAAGAAATTCATTGTTTTGTATCATCTTATTAAATTTTTCCTTTGATACAAAAAAATAATCCTTACCATCAACTTCATTTTCCCTTTTTTCACGAGTAGTACAGGAAATAGAATATAATAATCCCAGATTCATTTTTAATAAACCATCTCTAATGGAAGTTTTTCCGGCACCGGATGGAGCTGTTAAAACAACCAAAAACCCGGCATTATAATCATAATTTTCAAATTGTTCTTTATCCATTACAATATTTTCCTAACATCTTTATGTCTATTGGGCAATATTATAAAGGCTTCGCAATGATCTATTTTATCAATTTGTTTTTTTGCTTCCATTATTGTACTTTCTATCTCAGATACATCGCCTTCGAAGGATGCAGAAATGTACATTGAACCCACCTTATAAATACCGACTACATTCGTAATCCCCCTTTTTAATCCCTTATCAATACCCGACAATAAGGCGGAAAAGGATTTTGTTTCCACTATACCCACAGCTTTCCTATGGTCTTCACTATTTATCGATAATTCCTTTTTTCTTTTCATCTTGGAAAACATGGGTAATTTTTCATCAATTTGTTCATGTAAATTCTCAATAACCAGAGTTTTATATTCAAATCCCTTGGGAATTACTTTTTTAGCTTCTTCAATTGCGGAATTACAAGATGCCACATCCCCCCTGAGAATGGCAGTTGAAATACCACCGCCTATGGTAAGCCAATTGGTTATACTGACATCTCCGCTTTTCAATGCCTTATCCGCTGCGAAAATCATGGGAACGAATCCTTTGGTTTCTATGAGTGCCAGACTTGCACCCTTCAATTTTTCTTTTCTATTAATTACAGCGTCTTTTGCGATTTCATATGTTTGTTCATGGGGACCTTCAATTATTTTTGAAT
>JALTEO010000289.1 GCA_027073875.1 Bacteroidales bacterium | reverse complement strand
GTTTCGAATTATAACATTTTCAATTTTCTTTTCGCAAATATATTTTATTGCATTAAGTCAATCTTTTACAGATGTTTCCAATTTAAACTGTTATACTATAGCAGTAGGAAAACAAGCATCTAAATCGGGCACTGTTTTAGTCGGACATAATGAGGATGACTGGGGTGATTTAGTCGTGAACCTGTATAAAGTATCATCAAAGGATTATGCCGATGGCGAAAAAATTACACTATTAAACGGCACCAAAATCCCACAAGTTTCGCACACCTACGGTTATCTTTGGTGGGAAACAACCAATGAAAAATTCGGTGATTATTATCTGAACAAAAATGGTGTAAGTATCTGTTCCAACGCTTGTCCTTCTAAAGAGGATACAGCAAAAGGAAACATCGGATATTATTTGCGGAGAATCATTGCCGAACGGGCAAAAACGGCCAAAGAAGGTGTAAAAATCGCCGGTAAGATTATTTCCGAAATCGGCTACGAATCTTCGGGACGAACCTACACCATTGCCGACCCGAAAGAAATATGGATTTTAGCCGTTGTCAAAGGGAAACACTGGATAGCCGAAAGAGTTCCCGACAATCAAGTAGCTATCATCCCAAATTACTACACTATTGAAACAGTAGATTTACATGATACTGTCAATATCCTTGCCAGCCAAGACATTATATCGTACGCCATTTCACGGGGTTGGTATTTTCCGCAAAGCGATGGTGCTTTTAATTTCAAACGAGCTTATGGTCAAACGGCAAACACTTTTTCGTTTGGCAATGTACCTCGCCATTGGGCAGGTGTCAACGCATTAGCTAATAAATCGTACAGCATCAACAACGATTTGCCATTTTCGTTTTTACCGAAAAGCTCCATTACTATCAAATCCGTTCAAGCGGTATTATCGTCGCATTATGAAGGCACTGATTTTGAAACAAATTACACCTTCCACAAAAATCCGCACCGTAATTTGATTCACCGTATTTGCAATGCAGGAACAAAATTTTCTGTCGTCACACAACTCTACGACGACCGTCCTGCCGACAACGGTTTTATTGTTTGGTGGGCTCCATTAAATCCGTGTATTCACCCGTATATACCTATTGCTTACGGCATTAATCAAATTCCTGCCGCTTATCAAATCAGGTCTGAGGTAAAAGCATTGGCAAATCACTTTGACACAAAAGCAAATTCTTTTGAGAGTAATCCCGAATCGGCTTACAGTATTTTTAAAAATTACAATGACCTGATTAATCAAGATTATCAAAGTAAGATAACAACTGCTCGACAATGGAAACAGGCATTTGAAAAAAAAGCAATCGATGCCGTAAAATCAGAATCCATAAAAAAAGACGAGCAATTAGGACGCATATCCACTACTTTTCTGCAAATGCTTTTAATGGAGGAGAAAAATAAGAGGTAAGACTTTGCAAAATAAAAAAAGAGCTGTCATCCTGAGCAAAGCGAAGAATCTACTCTTTTGACTATCAACAAATAAAAGATTCTTCACTGCGTTCAGAATGACAAAACCAAAAGTTTTGCAAAGGTCTCAAATCGTTTTATTTTTCCCAAGTAGGGTAAATTATTTTCAATAAAGGGAGGTCTATTCACACAAAAATTTACCGGTATGCATATTCCGCTTAATTTCTTCGGCAGAACAAACCATTCCGTTAAGACAAACAAAAACACCTTCCTGAAAATTTTGTACGGTAACCACTGCCATCCCTAAATTAAAATCGGCATCGGAAATATTCTGACTATCCTTTTGGGACAGCGTAACAGCAGTGTATTCAAAAGAAAGTTTCAGTTTTGAGAGCACCCTGCCGAAAGCAGGTGTTGTAATCTCAAATCCCCTACCCTTAATTTGCTTCGGATAATCTTTGTCAATGGTTCCACCTGTCTGTATAAAAAGAATTCTCATAGAGCATCAACACCGGTACTTGGATTAGAACCAAACACATAATCTAGTGATACTTGCGGTGTAATACCTAACTCGGGATGTGAATAGAAACCAATATCGGCACAGAATTTTCCGAACAAATAGCCGACACCAAACGACAAATTATTTGGGTTGGAAGCTACGCCAAGACGAAAGAATACTTTCTCTTGATAGCAATATTCAAGACCAAAACGGTAACGGGCTTTATAGTCTATATCCTTTTCGGTTTCCAATGTGGTAAAAACATTTTTAGCAATTTTATAGCCCATCCCAATTCTAAAGACGGTAGGTAACTCACTGTTATCGGTACGATCGGAAACGATTGACCAAGGATTAAAAATATGTGCTCCCACGAAAAAACCCTCAAACGGCTCAGCCAAAAGTCCTATTTCCGGCAGCACATCATTGGTATGATTATAAATATCACCATATTGTGAATGAAAATAGTCCAACTGCATCCCTAAAGAAAATTTGGGTGATAATGCCAAAGCATATGCCAATCCCACCTTCATATCAATGTATGTCTGTACTCCAAGATAATTCACATTCAAGCCGAAAGCACCTGATTTTTCCGTTGGGATAACAAAGGCAAATGCCTCATCGTTAATAGCATTCAAAAAACGGTTTTCGTAAAAAAATCCCATTGCGGGATCTTTCAGATATGCCAGCGTTGCCTGATTGTGGTAAATACCCCAAATATCTTTGGTGGTAACACCCGTTCCGCCCATAGCACCTTGACGGGCACCTTCCGGATTGTTGTCGGCAAAAAGCGAAACAACGCAAAAAATACCGGCAAAAAAACTAATTAACTTTATATTCATAATGAATCTTTTTAAATTCATCGTTTGCCTTTACAATCTTATCTTTTAGACCTGCTTTGTAATCTTTTACCGTTTGTGCAATCCCATCATCCGTAAGGGCTAAAATCTGCGAAGCAAGAATACCTGCATTTTGTGCAGCATCTAATCCTACGGTAGCTACCGGAATACCCGGAGGCATTTGCAATATGGAAAGAACGGCATCCCAACCACTCAACGAAATAGATGAATTACAAGGTACACCAATCACCGGCAACGAAGTATGTGCTGCCACTACCCCCGGCAAATGAGCCGCCAATCCGGCACCGGCAATAATGACTTTTACACCTGCATTTTCGGCATTTTTAATAAAATCAACTACCTGTTCGGGCGTGCGATGTGCCGACAATGCCTGCACTTCAAACGGAATTTTAAAATCATCTAAAATCTTTGCCGCTTTTTGCATCACTTCCCAGTCGGAAGTACTTCCCATAATGATACTTACCAATGGCTCCATAAAAAACATTTTTTCAAATGATAAAAATAGATAAAACTTTTATACTTTCGTGCTTAAATTTCTCAACTTTTAAATTTATTGACTTTGGAAACGATTAAAATACTTGATAAAGAATTTGTTCCGAGTATCTCAGAATCTGATATTTTGTTCAATATCGAAAAAATGGCACAAGCAATGAACCAAGATTTGGCAGACACTAATCCGCTTTTTCTCGGAATACTCAACGGATCCTTTCTTTTTGCCGCCGAATTATTTAAACGAATAACCTTTCCGTGCCAGATATCTTTCTTAAAATTAGCTTCTTATCAGGGCTCTTCAACCACAGGAAAAGTAAAACGGCTCATTGGATTGAACGAAGATATTAAAGACCGAACGGTTATTATTTTAGAAGATATTGTGGACACAGGCATCACAATGGAGAACATCAAGAAACAACTGCTCGGCTACGAACCCAAAGAAATAAAAATTGCCACGCTCCTATTTAAACCGCAAGCATTTATCAAAGATTTCCCTATTGACTATATCGGATTTATGATTCCCGACGAATTTATTGTGGGCTTTGGACTGGACTATAACGGCTACGGCAGAAACCTGAAAGCCATCTATAAAATTAAACCCGAGTAACCGCTCCGGCAGGTGGGTATTAATGAATTCTATTATATCACCGTTACTAAAAAATATTATCCATCTTTTCCCTTCTAATACCAAGTTCGTTGTCAATTAATTGACTTAACCCTAATTTATTAAAATAATAATTTACTGTAAAAATTCCTACAAATGGACTTGCAGTTGTTCTGAAATTTTGTATTTTCACCACTGTAAATATTTAGTTTTATTTGTATTCACTAAAATAAGTGAAAATATTCACACACCAATTAATGCGTAAGTCTTTCTTACACAGCTGATTGATTTTTTATTGAACACTTTTTGCGGATATAATTAAAAAATAACACTTATGAAATTATTTATACCGAAAGAAATCAGATTTACAAATTTATTTATTAATTTCTTTTCGAGCATAACAGGTGCTAAACAGTTTTGTTTTTGCAAATCTGCCAATAACCTGTATAAACTATCCATAGTTACAATTATCCTATTATCATTTAACTTAAATTCAATAGGTCAAGCATTACACAATATTAAAATTTCCAACTCTAATAACGATAATCCTAATGAGCCATCTATTATGATAGACCCAACCAGCACCGATAATATTGTTGCAGGATCTAATTTGAGTTATTTTTATACATCAAGTGATGGTGGACAAACATGGAGTTCTGATTCTTTAGAATCTCAATATGGTGTATGGGGTGACCCTGTAATTATTGCAGATAATAATGGAGATTTCTATTATTTTCATCTGTCAAATCCCGAAGATTCTGGACACTGGGTTGATAGAATTGTATGCCAAAAATCAACCAATAAAGGAATAAGTTGGACAGATGGTGTAGGTATTGGTTATGATACAACCAATGAGGATGCAGCTCAAGATAAAGCATGGGCTGTTGTTGACCCTTCAAATAATAATATCTATTTAACATGGTCTGAGTTTGATATGTATGAGAGTTCAGATTCGAATGATCATAGCCGAATATTATTTTCTAAATCTACTGATAATGGCAATACTTGGTCATATCCAAAAACAATTTCTATCCGTGAAGGAGACTGTAGTGATAGTGACAACACAGTAGAAGGAGCAGTCCCTGCTGTTGGTCCTAATGGTGAGATTTATGTTGCATGGGCAGGTCCAAATGGCATTGTTTTTAATCGTTCCACAGATCAAGGAGAGACATGGCTTGAAAACGAAATTTTAGTAAATTCTATGCCAGGAGGTTGGGATTATTCCATTCCTGGATTATATAGAGCTAATGGTTTGCCTATCACAAAATGCGATCTTAGTAATGGACCAAACCGTGGAACAATTTATGTTAATTGGAGCGATCAAAGAAATGGTGAAAATAACACTGATATTTGGTTAGCTAAATCTACTGACAATGGTAATACATGGTCTGATGCCATAAAAGTAAATGATGATAATTCTAATAAACATCAATTCTTAACATGGATGGATATTGATCAAACAAACGGTAATTTATATTTCGTATTCTATGATAGAAGAGAATATTCAGACAATAAAACAGATGTTTATATGGCAAGCTCAACTGATGGTGGTAAAACCTTTAAAAATGTGAAAATTAGTGAGTCTCCTTTTGTGCCAGATGATCAAGTATTCTTTGGTGATTACAATAACATATCTGCCTATGATGGTGTAGTTCGACCAATTTGGACAAGGTTTGAGAATGGGGAATTAAGTATTTGGACTAATATTTCAAATGTAACTAGCTTTCTAAATAAAGCTAATAATAGCAAATTAGAACCAAAAGATATGAATCTATATCCTAATCCAACAGATGATATAAGTTATGTCTCATTTATGTTACATAAGCCATCTTCTGTTACTCTGAAAATTATAGATTTAAGCGGACAATTAATTGAAACATTAATTAATAATGCTGAAATGAAATATGGTAATCATATAATATCTGTTGATACAAAAAAACTTAACATTAGTCCAGGCATGTATATTTATACACTATCAATTGATGGTAAATTAAAAACTTCAAGAAAAATTATAGTAAAATAACCCACCGCTCCCGCAAAGCGTGTCCCTTGGGAATTGTATCGTATGGAAAAATGAAATCAGGATTGCATTCAAACCTTTGCTTCCCCCAAAGCTGTTATTTCGGAATCTATTATAGATCCTGAAACGAGTTCAGGATGACCCACGCTCTTTCAGATTTTGCAATTTGAAAGCAAGATAAAACAACCTACCACACTCTTTCGGATTTACAATCCGAAAGGGAAATGATATCTACAGAAATTTATCAAACAATAATACCGATTGCACATTCAATATCGTCCAATAAATTGTATATTTGATGCTGCAATGAGCAGGAATTACAAATTCCATGGATACAAGTAAAAAACGAAATATGAATGTCCGCTTAATTACCAAATATAATTTTACAAGAAGTATCCAACTGAAAAAAGTTGTAGAAATGCGTTTAAGGAAATGCGAGAACAAACCGGAATAAAATGTAAAAAGTGTGGCAATGAAACTCATCATTGGCGTAAAGACCGAGAAGAATGGAAATGTAAAAAATGCCGACATAGAACACGATTACGAGTAGGTACAGTAATGGCAAACAACAAATTACCGTTTATGTATTGGCTTGTAGCGATGCATTTAATTACAAGTAGAAAAAAATCAATATCAGCAAAGGAACTTCAAAGTCAATTAGGTCATAAACACTATCAGCCGATATGGGAGATGCTACATAAACCTCGTTTGATAATGGGGTTAAGAGATATGCAATATACACTAGATGATGAAGTTGAACTTGACGAAGGATATTTTGAAACTGTTTCAATTAAACGCGATAAGGATAAACCTTTAAAAAGAGGGCGAGGCAGTCAAAAGCAAACTATTGTATTAGTTAGTGCCGAAGCAAAA
>JALTEO010000288.1 GCA_027073875.1 Bacteroidales bacterium | reverse complement strand
GTAAATAACCTGTAACCAACTTTAATTCAGCATGTTGAAATTCTTCGCATTGCCCATAATGACAGTTTTTTTGTATTTTTCAAAGGTCTCAATATATTAACCAATAAAATAAAAAAATGCTATCTTTTAAAAAGATGGCATCTTCTTTTTAAAATCTTCGTATGTTTGTTTTCTTTTTTATGTTGATGAAAAGAAATCTGTTTTTTTTAACGCTATTCTATTTTCTCATTGCAGGATGTGCTAAGATAGTACCGCCATCCGGTGGTCCAAAAGATATTACGCCACCTCAATTATTAAAAACTGTTCCAAAAAATGGAAGCATTAACTTCAAAGAAAAAAACATTGAATTAAGTTTCGATGAATTTGTAGTGCTGAAAGATATAAATAAGCAATTACTTATCTCGCCGCCTTTTAATGTAAAACCATCCATCACTGTCCACGGAAAAAAAATACAAATAAAGCTAAAAGATACCCTGACAGAAAATACCACTTATATTCTCAATTTCGGAAATGCCATTGCCGATTTTAATGAAGGAAATATTTTTAAAAATTTCTCGTATGTCTTTTCTACCGGCAACTATATTGACTCTATGCAGATTGCCGGACGGGTTATCAATTCGTTTTCCTTAAAACCGGAGAAAAAAGAATCAGTCGTTTTACTCTACGATTATTTCAACGACAGCGTACCCCGAAAAGTCCTTCCTCATTATGTAACCCGCACCGATAAATCAGGGCATTTTCGCTTCTCTTTTATCAAGCCGCAAGACTATTATATTGTAGCACTTAATGAAATTAACGACAATTATTTATTTGATTTACCCTCAGAAAAGATTGCTTTTTTGGATTCAGCAATAACACCATCGTGCAAAATAGTACAAGATACCGTTTCCGATTCATTAACAGTAACCAAAACACTTTTCCTACCTGATTCTTTAACTCTGTTACTCTTTGCCGAAAAGCAGAAAACACAATACATCTCCGACTATAAGCGGCTAACACCTTATCACTGTCAAGTAATATTTTTTGCACCAAACCACATACCGCCTAAGATACATTCATTGGGAACCGATTCTTTCAAAGTTGAAACATCAGAGAAAAACGACACCTTTCAAATATGGCTCCCCAACGACACAAACCTTATTCACAAAGATACTGTCTCATTTGTATTTAGTTACGATTTTATGAGTGATTCGGGCAAAGTATCAGCAAAAGACACACTTTTTTTTAAACTCAAACAGCACCATAAATTAAAGGTCCCCCCCCTTTTGCTTTCGGCAGACAACAAGTTTCCAATATCTGAAAATCAACAAGTTATCATCAATTTCTCCGAGCCGGTTGCTCAGTTTGATACAAGCAAAATTCAATTTATTGCTACCACGGACGCATCTGTTGATACGCTGCCATTTCTAATAAAAAAAATAGATAATGTGGGTAAAAAATATTGCCTTGAAAATAATTGGCAATTTGGTAAATCTTACAAGATTTTGTTCGACACTGCTGCTGTTTTTTCGGCATACAATCACTGTAATGACAGTACAGGCATTAATATCAGCATTCAAGACCCGGATTATTACGGGACTATTCGCTGTAAAATTATAACCAAGGAAAAACACCTTATTTTCCAACTGTTAGATGCCAACGATGTTCTTCTGCGAGAAACAAATGTATTCCCTGATGATTCTGTTCTTGTTTTCAAACAATTAAATCCGGGAACTTACCGGCTAAAAGCTTTTATTGACAGGAATCAAAATAATGAATGGGATACCGGAAATTTAAAAGAGATGAAACAACCCGAAACAGTTTTTTTCTTCCCGAAAGCACTGGAAGTAAAATCCGGCTGGGACACAGAATATGATTGGAAAATAAAATAATAATAATTTGGATAAAGATATTCAATATATGCAGGTGGCACTCAACGAAGCCCGAATTGCCATGGATAAAGGAGAAATTCCTATTGGTGCAGTTGTTGTA
>JALTEO010000287.1 GCA_027073875.1 Bacteroidales bacterium | reverse complement strand
GTTAATTCTTGCCCCCAACTATTATCTTCAAGGAAATGAATAACTGAATTTTTAAAAAATTCCGGTTTTAAACAGCAGTCAATAATTCCTCTGATCATCTTATTTACAGGTTCTAATTCATCAATATCATCATAAAAAAAGTTATGAACAGGTCTGAAAATACTTGATTTTTGTGAATCCATCTCCGAAGTACCATCTTCTTTAGAGAACCATTCAAAAAATTCGTGGTTCTCTTTACCATTTTTGGCGTAATAAAAAAGGAGTGCCAGCATTCGGCCATAGGAATAAGCCAGGGGATAGTCAGGTTTAGCTGATTTTTTTTTTGATTCAACAGCAGGTTCATCTGTATCTGATTTAGAAGAGTTACTATCTTGTTGTACGTCCTCAAAAATTGATTTGCTTACCTCAAACAACTTTGAATCTGCGCGGTTTGACTGCAGCTTTAAATCTTTTAAAATAACATTTGAGCGGCTTTGAGCATCTTTTTTGAAAGACTCTATTCTATTTTTTTTTTCAAAAATAACTTTTTCTATACAACCTAATGGCACAGGCAGAGGAATGAGAATCTTATTAATATCATTAGTTCCTTTAATGACTTCTTCCAACGATTCATTCTTATATCTTCCTTGCACGGAAACTTTTACCTGACCAGACAAACCGTTCAGGTCTAACTCCAATAAACAAGGGGTTAGATGCTTCCCCTCAGAAGTCGCCTTAGCGAGCGATTTCTTTGGCACTCTATTCTTGAATAAAGGAAGAAAGCCATCATGTACTTTTAGTACATCTTGATAATATTTACCAAAACCTTCTGGGGAAGTAATCAGCCCCTGTGCCAGTATCATCCTAAGATTATTTGTGTTAGTCGGGAAAAACCAACGTGATTTGATATTTTTTGCAGTCATAATTTATTTATCACTCTCATTAAAAAGGAATATAATTCGTATCGCTAAGCGTTTCTGAAGTTGTAGATTGTTTCCTGACACCACCGCTGACCTTTTTCATAATGGCCTCATCTCTTGGCAATAAAGATAAAACAGGTGGTTCTTTCTGGGTTGTAACAAGTGTCAACTTTTCAATAGCTCGAGAACTCATGACATACAGCCTTTTTCTCATACTGGTCTGGTCATTATTGTAAATTCTGAAACCATCCAATACGATATAAACACTGTCAAATTCCAGTCCTTTTATCGATTTATCATTGAGAACAACAATGCTGCCCTGTGAAAAATCAATATCAATATCTTTAGACCTGCCACTTGAATAAGTTGAAATAACAGGGCGCTTATTATCCAAATTGATATTGTACTTACTCATATCCTGAACATATTTTGATCTAATTCTATTGTTGGCAACGACGACCCCAATTAGTTTTCGATCATCCATATCAGCCTCTCTAAGAATCATTTGATATATTTCTTCACTTGTTACAGAAGAATATAAAATAGGTGTTTCCAGTGATGGCCTGTCTGGAAGTGTAGGCTGTGGACTCGCTTTATCAGTATAAAAATGGCTCGCAAAAAGCCCAATATGGTGGGTGTTTCTATAATTGATTTTTAATTCCATAACATCAACTGGTTCCAGCCCCAACAAAACGGTGAGATCCTGACGACTTGAATAATCATCCGTAATTTGCTGATTTTGATCGGCAACAATAAAAAAATTAACATAGCCCGCATATTGTAATGCTTCATAAAATGAGGGTGGCATGTCCTGGCCTTCATCGATAATGATATGTAATGATCTTTCCGAAAGTTCCAACTCTTTAAATCGGTTGATGATGGCGTTATAGTCAGGCAATGGGTAGCTGTTATAAGATACTTTAGGAGTGTTCGAATGAGTTAATTTTTCATAGGCATAGTAAAACCAACGCAAGATTGTTGAATATTTATTTGATTCTGTATTCAATAATTGTTGTGAAAGCACTTTAAGTACTTTATTATAAACCAGAAACACATAATCATTGTTTTCGTGATATTTT
>JALTEO010000286.1 GCA_027073875.1 Bacteroidales bacterium | reverse complement strand
ATAATAACCATCGCCAAAGTTCTTTTCCTTTGTTTTGAATGGTTACAGTCTGTGTAAGTGTTTGAATATTATTGTCTAATATGTGATAATTTTTGTAGTGGTTTTTAGTTAAATAATCTGAAAGTTCCGTTTTTGTCCGAAATGACATACGGGATTCTTTTCGCATAAAATTAAATGCTACAGTTTTAAGTAGTTGCTTTTTTAATTTAACAAAATAAAAACCTTGATTCTTAATGTCACTATTGCTGATAGTTAGCCGGATTTGATTGCCGTAGTTTTGTTGATACGGGATAAAATCGTTTTTTGAATTGCCGGATGTAATGTGAATCATCTCATCGGCGTTTGTTTTGTTATCGTTATTTGGTATTACCGTAATATAATTGTTTTCTCCCGCTTTATAGTATAATTCTTCTGTGTTTGAGGATATGGTAGAGAGATTATAAAGTAATGGTGCAAAAATAGGACTGGTAAAAAACGCTTCATTGTCTTTGGTGTCGGGAGCATTTAATACAAAAAAATGTCCTTTATCAAATTGCGTTTCGCTGAATATGGCAATATTCGTTTCGGTTTTTAGGTAAATCTTGCCATTGTTTATTCCTGTGGCTTGAATATTGAAATATTTATTTACAAAAGGCATTTTAGTGTTTTTGTCCACAGTCTTAAAGACTTTTTTAAATATATCGGCTTTAGCTTCAATCTTTCCTATTTGTATCGGCGTTTCGTTTGCTTGTGTGAATTTTGCAAGATGAAAGGTTGAGAAAAGTTGATTGTAACTATTTGTTTCACCATCGAAGGCAGGAATGAAAAGGACATTTTTCCCTTTTGACAAAAATTGTTTGATTACCTGAGTTATTCCATCGGGGAGTATTTTGAAGCCATTAACTATCAGGAAGTCAAAATTGTCAATGTCGGTATAATCAGGATTAGTTAAATTTCTTAATTGGTAGATAAAATTGGGATTGTTTTTAAAGAAATTATCAATATATCCATCAGTATTAGGGCTGTAAGCCAAAATGTGAAATTTATTTTTTAGCGGATAAGCAAACAAGAGTTCGTTGTCAAAAGAAATAGGGTAGTCTGTAATCTGAATTTTCCCGAGCACTTCTTTAGTATTTGGATTTAGGAAATGAAAAATACCTTGTGCCTGTGTTTTTTTCTTAAAATGGACTTTTGTAATGGCTTTGAGCGAATCGTTAATAAAAAGTTTCACGGGAATTGTTGTCGTGGTATTTTTCGAAAAGTTAGAAATTGAAAAATGCAAATCTACAGCTTCATCCGGAGTATTTACAGGATTTTCTACCCAACATGAATCAATACTCAAGTTGTTGACATTCTGATTATTCAAAGGAATAAAATAAATTTCTTGTGTCGTATCTTTTGGTAAATTCTGCAGATTGGTAAAATTCTTCTGAAAATCACTGATGACAAATAAATCTGTATTGGTTTTTGTTGAGATAAAATTAGAAATTACATCAGACAGCGATAACGGGGTGGGAGAGAAATCAATTTTTTGGAGTGCATCACGAAGTTCCGACTTGCTTAAATTTTGTTCCGTACCATCATTTGTTATTATTGTAAACGACATATCATCGGGAAAAGCGTCAGCTGTCTTTTTTGCCGCCATCAGTGCTACATCTAACTGCGTTCCTTTTTGTGGCTGTGCCCGCATACTGAACGAATTATCGACATAAATTGCTACGGATTTTTTCTTTTTTACAATTTGTTGTTTTGAGATATATGGTTGAGAGAATGCTAAAACTAAAAATATAATTATAAAAACTCTTGATAATAGCACCAATAAATGCTTGAGGCGTGAGGCAAATTTGGTTTGTTCTTTGACGGATTCTAAGAAAGAAACATTGCTAAAATAAACTTTCTTGTAGCGTCTGAAATTGAATAAATGAATTAAGATGGGAATAATAATTAAAAATAATCCCCATAAAAATGCTGGATATGAGAAGTTTATGTTGTTCACTAAATG
>JALTEO010000285.1 GCA_027073875.1 Bacteroidales bacterium | reverse complement strand
TTTGTTGTTGGAGTTTCTGCAACTATCTGAATTTTTTACAAAAGGGAAAACACAGATAAAGAAAACCGAATTGTTGGCAAAAAAGAAATCCGGTGGAACACTAAAAGCTTTGATTGACAGGGGAATATTAGAAGAAAAAAAGGTTAATGTTTCGCATTTGGACGAAGTAAGTGTACATGAATTTTTACCAAATCCGCTTTCACCGGCACAGAAAAAGGCATTTCAACAAATCAAAGCATCGTTTACGGAAAAAGATATTACACTGTTGCATGGTGTTACTTCCAGCGGCAAAACGGAGATTTATATCCATTTGATTCAGGAAACTATTGCTGCCGGAAAGCAAGTGTTGTATCTTTTGCCGGAGATTGCACTCACGGGACAAATCATCAATCGATTGCGACGCCATTTTGGAAAGAGGGTAGGGGTGTATCATTCCAAATTTAACGACAACGAAAAAGTAGATATTTGGAAAAAAGTTATTTCGGACAATAAAGGCGATGCCTTTCAGATTATTTTGGGAGTTCGTTCGTCTATCTTTTTGCCGTTTAGAGATTTAGGGTTGGTTATAGTAGATGAGGAACACGAAAATACTTTTCGTCAGCAAGACCCGGCACCGCGTTATCATGCAAGGGATGCGGCGTTTATTTTGGCAAGATATTTTAAGGCAAAAGTATTGCTTGGTTCTGCTACACCTTCAATGGAGTCTGTTTTTAATGCCCGTGTCCGCAAACAATTTGGTTTTGTTGAATTAAAACAGCGGTTTAAAGAAATTAAAATGCCTGAGTTTCTGGTAGTGGATACCAAAAAGGAGAAAAAGAAACGGAAGATGAAACTGTCGTTTACCTTTTTGCTGCATGATGAGATTCAGAAGGCACTGGAGAGAAATGAGCAGGTGATTTTATTTCAAAACCGGCGGGGATATGCACCTTTTTTGTCTTGCGGAAAATGTGGTTGGGTAGCACAGTGCACTAACTGCGATGTGAGTTTGACTTATCACAAATACAAAAACAAATTGGTTTGTCATTATTGTGACCACGAGCAATTATTGCCCGACCATTGTCCCGAATGTGGCAATGAAGTGCAGTTGAACAAAGGAATTGGCACGGAAAAGCTCGAAGAGGAGATAAAACTGTTGTTTCCCGATGCCAAGACAGCAAGAATGGACTTGGATAGTATGCGAAAAAAACATGCTCACGAAGAGTTGATTGCCCGTTTTGAAAATCGTGAAATTGATATTTTGATTGGTACTCAGATGGTATCGAAAGGATTGGATTTTGAGCATGTGAGTTTGGTCGGTATTGTAGATGTAGATGCGTTGATGTTTTTTCCTGATTTTCGTTCGTACGAGAGAGCTTTTCAGCTGATTACACAAGTAAGCGGGCGGGCAGGAAGGAGCCACAATCAAGGGAAAGTCGTATTACAGACTTCGCAACCTGACGGAAAGTTAATAAAGCAAATTGTAGCTTACAATTTTAATGGTTTTGCCAAAGAGCAGCTGATTGAACGGAAAGAATATTTATATCCGCCGTATAGTCACTTGATAAAAATCTCGTTACGGCATCGCGATTGGAAACGGGTAGAGATTGCTGCCGGAAAAACGGTACAAAAACTGAAACAGGTATTCGGCAACCGAGTCCTTGGACCTTCCGAACCGGCTATTTCGAGAATAAAAAATCAATATATCCGTGAAGTATTGTTGAAGATAGAGCGGGGAAAATCGCAAACCCGTGCCAAAGAGTTGTTGCTGGCAGCCATCAATGAAATACAAGAACAACCATTTTACAAAGGCGTTTCGTTTCAGTTGGAGGTGGATTGACTTGTGATACAGGGATGCAGTGAATATATTTATTGGTCTTGTTGTGTAAGTTTTTCAATGAAGACTAATTGGTGTAATAAATATAGTTATTTTTGGTAGTTATACTGATATTGTGCTTAAGATTTAGTTTATGAGATTATTCTATTATATTAAACGATTTGGATATAATG
>JALTEO010000284.1 GCA_027073875.1 Bacteroidales bacterium | reverse complement strand
TGGGTAATGTGTCGAATGTCGGGCTGATGGCTCAAAAGGCGGAAGAATATGGTTCACACGATAAGACTTTTAAATCGCCGGGTAATGGGAAAATCCGTGTCGTTGATAATCATTCGGGTGAAGTTTTAATGGAGCATACAGTTGAAGAAGGAGACATCTATCGTGGTTGTCAGGCAAAGGATTTGCCTATTCGCGACTGGGTGAAATTAGCAGTAAGTCGTGCTAAAGCTACCGGTGTACCTGCTGTTTTCTGGTTAGATAAAAATCGTGCTCACGATGCTGTAATGATTCAAAAAGTGGAAAAATATTTGAAAGATTATGATACCACAGGTTTGGAAATCCACATTATGTCGCCTGTCGATGCTATGAAGTTTACGCTTCCGCGTGCTAAAGCAGGAAAGGATACTATTTCTGTTTCGGGGAATGCACTTAGAGATTATCTGACTGACTTATTTCCTATTTTGGAATTAGGTACCAGTGCCAAAATGTTATCTATCGTTCCTTTGTTGGCGGGTGGTGGCTTATTTGAAACCGGTGCAGGTGGCTCAGCTCCAAAGCATGTGCAACAATTTCTTAAAGAAGGTCATTTGCGTTGGGACTCTTTGGGCGAATATCTTGCTTTGACCGTTTCACTTGAAGATTTAGCCAATAAAACAGGCAACAAAAGGGCTATGGTGCTTTCAAAGGCATTAGATAAAGCGACAGGCAGGGTTTTGGAAAATGGTAAATCGCCTTCACGGAAAGTTAATGAACCCGATAACCGTGCCGGACATTTTTATTTGGCAATGTATTGGGCTGAAGCATTGGCAGAACAGAACGAAGATAATGATTTAAAAGTTCAATTTTCGCCTGTTGCCAAACAATTGGCGGAAAATGAAGCTGAGATAATGAATGAATTAAATGCCGCACAAGGTAAACCGCAAGATATAGGCGGATATTATTTGCCTGATGATGCTAAAGCCGAAAAAGCAATGCGTCCGAGCGAAACACTGAATACAATTATTGATGCTTTGGTATTAAATCATGCCCAAGTCAATTAAATGAAATTTAATATACAAACTTAAAATATAATAATTATGATACCGAAAGAAGTTGCCAAAATTTTGAACGAACAGATAGAAAAGGAATTCTATTCATCAAATTTATATTTGGCTATGGCTATATGGTGCGATGCTCAAGGTTTTGAAGGTTCGTCGCAGTGGCTCTACGACCAAGCGGAAGAAGAACGGATGCACGGCTTTAAATTTATTCATTATTTAGTAGATGTGGACGAAAAAGCTGTGGTTCCGGCACTTAAAAAACCACCGGTTGGTTTTAAAGATATTAAATCGTTATTCGATATGGTGCTCAAACACGAACAGTTTATTTCTGATTCCATCAATGAGATAGTGAAAGTATGCCATAAAACCAATGATTACAGGACAATGAACTGGATTCAATATTTTGTTAGTGAGCAAATTGAAGAAGAAAGCACGGTAAGAACAATATTGGATAAGTTGAGTTTGGCAGGGGAGAAGAATATCTTTTGGTTTGATAAGGAAATGGTAACCATTAGAAACAATGCAGATTCTTCTAACCAATAAATTCTGCATTAACTTCTGCACTAAGTTCTGCAATTAGATTTTTTAAATCATTTACTACAGAAGGGAGCTTTTCGTTAAGCTCCTTTTCTTTTTTATTGAGTGCCAATAAATGTAAATTTGATACCTCATCAACAATCTTCGGTTGTGCCAAATAAGGTAGATTTGACTTTATTTTGTGTAATAGTGTTGTTAAGTTATCGAAATCTCTATTTGTCAGTAATTTGGAAAAATTATCAACTTGATTTTTTTCAATAAAAACAGTGATTAAATTCCGGATAAATGCTTCGTTTCCATTAGTATTTCCTATGAGTCTCTCAATGTTGTAGTATTTCCCTTGGACTTCCATTTGCGAATAAAGAACAAAGATAATAACATTTGTGAATAGAAAAAATTTTTTTTTGCGAAAAACTTGTCATACAT
>JALTEO010000283.1 GCA_027073875.1 Bacteroidales bacterium | reverse complement strand
GCTTTGCTGTGAGTGGGCGAAGTGGAACATCTGTATCAAAAAATGATTATTTAGTAGTTCGTCCAGACAGTACACGGATTTATTTTAAAGAGTCCGGTAATAAAGGCGTATTAAAAGGTGGTTTTGCTGTCAGCGGTCGCAGTGGTACAAAATCAGGAGCAGGACAAGAGTATTTTAATATTTCACCAAATACTACAGCGAACATTATTAATCCCAGTGAAGCTCGTATTTTATGGTATCCTAAAAAAGATGCTTTTATGGCAGGACAAGTTTTAGTAGAGTCTGCTGATAGTGTTGGACAAAACTCTTGGGCAACAGGTTTTGAAAGTAAATCTATTGGAGATTATTCACAGGCATTAGGTTATAAAGCAAGAGCTCTTGGCGACAATTCTACTGCCATAGGAAATAATGCAAAGGCAACAGGAGAAAGTTCTTTTGCTTTTGGTACAGGATCCAAAGCAACCGGTAATTATAGCTTTGCCCTTGGTGGACATGGAAATTTTTATAATTCCAATACATCTTCTTGGGATATCGCTAATGGTCCTCAGGCAACAGCCGATTACACTTATGCATTTGGAATGGGCTGTGTTTCAAACAGTAAAGGTGCTGTGTCAATTGGAGCATTAGATACAGCAAGCGGACATAATTCATTAGCAATAGGATATAAGACAATAGCAAGTGAATCGTATTCAACATCAATGGGATATGGAACAACAGCAAGTGGTGATGTTTCCACAGCAATAGGACTTTATACAACCGCAAGTGGAGATATGGCTACAGCAATGGGATGGGGATCAATAGCAAGTGGAGTTGCATCCACAGCAATAGGAGATTACACAACAGCAAGTGGATATAATTCTACAGCAATGGGAAGAGAAACAAAAGCAAGTGGAACTTATTCCACAGCAATGGGATACCGTACAACGGCAAGTGGAACTTATTCCACAGCAATGGGATATTTCTCGGAAGCACATTCATATCTATCAACTATTATAGGCAGATTTAATGAATATAATACAAACTACTCAGACACTAGTTGGATAGATACGGACCCCTTATTTGTAATTGGTAATGGTTCCAATAGCAATCGTCATAATGCTGTAACAGTTTTAAAAAATGGTAAAGTTGGCATAGGTACTAATACACCATCTAATAAATTAGATGTTAACGGTCTCATTCGTGCACAAGGTAATGATTGGCCTTCTCAAGGTGCAGGATTAGAGTTAGCTTATAGTAATGATAAGGGATTAATTCAATCCTATGATAGAGACAATAGCTCTTGGCAAGATTTAATACTGGGTGGTGCTGATGTTTATCCGCATGCAGACAATGTTTCCAATCTTGGAACTTCTTCCCGTAGATGGATAGCAGTTTATGCAAAAAATGGAACCATTCAAACTTCCGATAGAAGAATGAAGAAAAATATAAAAGATATTAATTATGGATTAAATACTGTAATGAAACTTCATCCTGTATCATTTGATTGGAAAAATTCTCAAATGCCGGGACGGAATCTCGGTTTAATTGCTCAGGAAGTAAAAAAGGTAGTTCCTGAAGTTGTTACTGTTGGTAACGATAAAAATAAAACATTGGGAATGAAATACACGGCTTTAATTCCGGTATTGATAAAAGCCATGCAGGAACAGGAAACAAAAATAAAACAACTTGAGAATGAAAATACTGCATTAAGAAATGATAAAAAAGAATTTGAGAAATCATTAAATTCTTTAAAGGCAGAAGTTGAAACACTAAAATCAACTCTTGGCGTAACAAAAAAATAGTTTATACTTTAATATTCAAACTTTTTTAAAGCATTGAAAATTGTTACATTATGAGAAAATAAAATCAAGAAATACTAAAACGCCTCGAAAAAATCGAAAAACAAATAAAAACAAAATAGAACATTCACGAAAATCTATTCAAAACGAAGTTTTGAGATTTTCGGGAGTTGTTAAAAAATGACACCAATAAATTAAAATATATGAAAAATTCAATTTTAAAAACAGTTCTAACACTTTTGACTTTTAGCGTCATACTTTCAACTGTGTTAGCACAAGCACCTGAAAGTTTTTCGTATCAAGCAATTGTCCGTAATAATGCAGGACAACCATTAGCGGACACTTCGGTAACCTTTCAGTTTAACATTCACCAAGGAAGTGCAAGCGGCACCCTTGTTTATTCTGAAAATCACTCTGTAACAACTAACGATTTCGGTTTAGTTAATCTCCAAATCGGTCAAGGTACCGTCAACTCCGGTGATTTTGCCACGATTGATTGGGGAAATGATTCGTATTTTCTTAATGTACAAATTGATCAAGGCAGTGGTTTTGTGGATATGGGCACACAACAATTTATTTCTGTGCCCTATGCGATGTATGCTAAAAATGCCGGCTCTTCCGGTGTGGCAGGTAATTCCGGAGATATTCAGCTTAACAAGAATGGAAAAATAAGTGCTGATCCCGATTTGCATTGGGATTTTACAAAAAATAAATTTACCGTGGGACAAAGTGCTGACGATGGACGAATGATTATCCAACAAGATGCCAATGCACCTGATACTATTCCTATTTTGGAAGTCAAAAATAAAGCAGGACAAACTGTTTTTGTTGTTTATCCTGACAGTGTACATTTTTTCATTAAGGATGATAACTCTAAGGGTGTGTTAAAAGGTGGCTTTGCTGTGAGTGGTCGCAGTGGCACATCAGTATCAAAAAATGATTATTTGGTGGTTCGTCCTGACAGCACCCGGATTTATTTTAAAGAATCCGGAGCCAAAGGCGTATTGAAAGGTGGTTTTGCCGTGAGTGGTCGCAGTGGCACAAAATCAGGAACAGGGCAAGAGTATTTTAATATCTCACCAAATACCACAGCCAATATCATTAATCCCAGTGAAGCTCGTATTTTGTGGTATCCTAACAAGGAAGCATTTTTGACAGGAAGAGTTTTGATAGAAAGTCCGGATAGTGTAGGTACCAATTCATTTGTTACCGGTTTTGAAAGTAAAGCAATAGGTAATTATTCTCAGGCATTGGGATATAGATCAAAAGCAAGAGGTGATTATTCTATAGCAATAGGTGATAGTACTATGGCTATTGGTGACTATAGTTTTGCATTGGGAGGACCGGGTGAATATTGGAATTATAGTTTAGGAAGTTATGTACATGTAAATGCCCCAAAAGCTTTATCTGATTATTCTTATTCTTTTGGCATGGGGTGTATAAGTAATAGTTACGGAGCAGTTTCTTTTGGAATGCGAGATACTGCAAGCGGAGATAATTCATTAACCATGGGATATCATTGTGTAGCTACTGGATGGTGTGCAAATGTTATTGGAGGAGGGGCACATGCTAATGGAGATTTTTCTATTGCAATGGGACTTGGTTCAATAGCAAATGATGCTTTTTCTATTGCTATGGGTAGAGATGCGATTACGAATGGAGAAGGTGGTGTAGCAATTGGTTATTTTACAACTGCTGAAGACTATTGTACAGCAATGGGAAAATATACTATTGCTGAAGGTATGGCTTCTACGGCAATAGGAGCACATGCTGTTGCAAAAGGTTATGTTTCTACTGCCTTGGGGGAATATACTTTAGCTGATGGGGATGCTTCTACTGCAATAGGATCTGAATCAGTTGCAAATGCTTATGTTGCTACAGCAATAGGAGATCATGCTGTTGCAACTGGATATAATTCTATAGCAATGGGATATTATACAAAAGCAAAAACATATTGTGCTACAATTATTGGAAGTTTTAATGATACATCTTTTGTGTTAACAAATGGGTATAATCAATGGAAAAATACTGACCCAATTTTTGTTGTAGGTAATGGTTATTATGATTATGATGCTCATGATACTATTCGCCATAATGCCGTAACAGTACTAAAAAACGGCAATGTCGGCATTAATACAAATACAGCCGATAAATTATTGACAGTTGATGGCGATGCCCGTGTAACCGGAGATATTTATTACGGAACAAGTTCAAATACTTATGACAAACCTGACTTTGTATTTAAACCGAATTACACGAAAGATTTCAGTATAGACTACATCGAAAGATACATCAACCGCCACGGACACCTGCCTTGGCTGACAGCTGCCAAAGACGAAAAAGACGGTATTAATATGACACGAATGTCTTTCCAAACTTTGGAAGCTGTTGAAAATCAGCAACTGCAAATTATTCAACTTAGGAAAGAAAACAAAGACCTGCTGAAACGCATAGAGCAACTTGAAAAAGCGATGAAGAAAATTAAAAAATAAAGGGAAGTTTTTGTCAAAATAAAATTAAAGAGGGAGTAAAGCTTAAATTTTGCTTCCTCTTTAGTGGTTAACCCCAAAAATTCACGGAATTTTCTATTATTAACCTGAGTTCGATATAAGAAATACCAACAAATTTGGAATTTTACAAAACCCCGGATTTGTGTATTTCTAAATCGGGATTTCCCGTTTGCCCTCCATTTATTCATCGCACACTCATATAATTCATTACATTCTTGTATGACTAAAGCGGGTTAATAAAACTGTTTTTTTCTAAAAATGCTTCTAATTCCATAAAAAAACATAAATTTGAGCCAACAAATATTTATTGTATTGGTATCAATAAGTTTTAATATTTTTAGAAAAGTTTTCTTTGTCATATTGATTTTAATTCTCTCAGGACTTGGTAGTTTTGCTCAAGATAAATCCGAGGGAGAACAGAAAGTAGAAGACGAGGCGTTTATGTTCTTTACTAACAAAGATTATGACAAAGCAATGTCTTTGTTTTCCCAGTTGTTGAGTTTACATCCACAAGACCCTTCATATAATTACGGTTATGGTGTTTGCTTGATCGAAACCAATACCGACACCAAAGGGGCATTGAAATACCTTAAATTTTCTCAGTCCAAAAGTCAGAATCCGGTTGTATATTATTATATCGGAAGGTCATATCATCTAAATTATCAATTTGATAAGGCGATTTCAAATTATCAGTTGTTTAAGGAAAAAGCACCAAAATCCGATTTAAAGGAATTTGCCGTAGATCAGAAAATCCGGATGGCAGAAAATGGTAAAGAACTGATAAATTATGTCAGTGACCTTATCGTATTAGATAACAAAAAAATCAAAGACGAAAATTTTTACTATTCTTATCGGTTAGATGATTTTGGAGGTAAGCTGATTGTAACGCCTAAAGATTTTAAAACAAAGGTAGATATCAAGAAAAAATATCGTGGTATTACTTTTATTTGGAATGATTCTGTTGCTTTCTTTGCAAGTTACGGAGGAAATAGAAAAGGAAGTTTAGATATTTACGAAGTAAAAAAGAATCCTGATAATACATGGTCACCGGCACAAAATATAGGTTCGGATATCAATACGCCTTATGATGAAAATTTTCCATACTTGTCGCCAGACGGTAAAACATTTTATTTTTCGTCTAAAGGGTTTAACTCTATGGGTGGGTATGATATTTTTAAATCTGTTTTTGACAGTACAACAGCACGGTTTTCTAAACCGGAAAATATGGATTTTCCTATTAATTCACCTTTCGATGATTTATTGTATGTTACCGATTCAATGAATCAATTTGCCTATTTTGCATCGAAACGGGAAACCGGCAATGATGAGATTTCCGTTTATCGCATTCAGGTAGATAAAAACCGACACAAAAGACCGATTGAAAATATAGATGAGATTATTGAAAAGGCGAAACTAAATGTAACACCTTTGGCTAATCGTCCATCGGTTAACGAAATGGAAACTACCGATGTCGGTACACAAGAAGTTGCCCAAAATAAAGCTAACGGAGATTTAATTTTTCCTGAATTAAAGCCCAAAACATCAGATCCTAATGCTGAAGTAAAACAAGCGGTAAAGGATGACTTGCAACGGATTACGGAGAATGTAGAGAAAACAAAAGATATGCGTGATGTTGCGTTGGTAGAAGCATATGATAAAACCCAACAAGCCGATGAACTTAGAGAAAAAGCCAATAAAATATTGAAAGGACTTGACCAAGTGCCTGATGACCAAGAACAAACATTTCTAAAAAAAGAAGCACAAGGAATGCTTAATGATGCAACAAGGTTAAGTCAAGAAGCTGTTGCCGCCTATAATTTGAATAAGCATTTAAACGAAACGGTAAAATATAAAGAACAGGATGTAACTACAGCCAAAGACTTTATTGAAAAGACGACATCCGATGAAAATGCCGATAGTTTGGTGCAGGCATATAATAAAATACGAAAACAGTTTAATCAGAACCAAAATAAATATATCACAGTAGAGAAAGAGGTAGAACAGCGAAATCAGTTGATGGCTTCAAATTTAGGCGAGATAAAGAAAAATCAAAGCAAGTTGGAAGATCTTAACAGTGAGATAAAATTGTTGAATGATGATCTGACAGCGACAGAAAACCGGCTCTCAAATGCTTCAAGTCAAGATAGACCTGCATTGCAAGAAAAGCACCAACAACAGGTTAAAGCACTGAATAAACTAATCTCTAAAAAGAATTCCTTGGTTAGCAAAACAAATTATCTGATTGCTCAAAATGATGGTTTGAAAGATGAGATAAAATATCTGAGGTCGTTTAATTCGAAAGCAGAAAATACCGAAATCGGTGAGGTGCATCAGAAAATGGCAGAGATTGACAAGACAACACTTTCGAAAAGTATTTCTGAAACGGAAAATAACCTTGAAATGGATTTAGCTCAACAGGTTGCTGAAAAAAACGAAGCCGAAACAGAATCATTGTTAGCTGAAGATTCAGTACCATCTCAAAATGATGATAACTATCAGACAAACAACCACGAAAGTGTAGCAGAAAATAATAAAGCTGAAACAGAACCGTTGTCAACTAAAAATTCAATATCATCTCAGAATGATAACAATTCTCAGATAAACAACAACGAAAGCGTAGCAGAAAATAACACTGAGAATACCAATACCAAAACAGATAATTTACAAACAAATACCAAATCAGCCAACGAACAAATGGCGGACTCTTTGCAAACAATTATTGCACAGAAAAAGGAACAGATAAATCAAACAACCGATGCTAAAGAGAAACAAACACTGCAAAATGAAGTCAGAGATTTATCCCAAATACTGAATACGATTCGTCCACCACAAGAAAATAAAAATATTGCTCAAAATAAAGTTCTTGAAAATAAAGAGGAAACACTTGAGTCCCGTTTCCCTGATATGAAGATTAAACAAGAGGATGATGCTTCTACGAAATACGAAAAAACTTTATTTAAAGAGCAGTACCTGACACAAGCAGTAAAAGAGCAGAAAACCAATTTGGAAAATCTGAAAACCATTCGTAAAACAGTTGATAATCCTGAGTCGGCACAGTCTTTAGATAAACAAATTGCCGAGTTATCGCAGAAGATTGATGAAAATCAAACCCGGCTTACTGAAACACAAAAACAAGTAGCCGCATTAAAACAAGAAGTGGAGAAAACACAACAGGTTAAACAACTTACAGATGCCGAGCTGATTTTAAGAGCTTCTAAATATACACCCAAAAATTCTGTTGAGGTAATAACTAATCCTGCCGACAAAAAAGAGCTGACAGATCTTAAGAAGCAAACCAATGACCTGTATTACAATTATCTACAATTAGGTAAGGAAGTTGATGATTTGCAAAAGCGTTTAGCCAAAAAGGAGGATAAGGACATTGAAAAACAATTGAAAGAACTGAAACAACAAAAGGAAAATACATTTAATGATTATCTGGCAAATGCAAATCGATTAAATACCCTGAATTATTATTACTATGATGATAAAATTTATGATTCACAGGTTATTTCCGATGATCCCAAAAGCCAAAAAGCCAATCAAATGACCAATGAGGCGGAATATTATTTTAATTTATCGAAGTCGGTTCAGGAATCTGCTAAAACCATTGAAGATGAAGACCTCAAGGAAAAAGAATTGGCAAAATCTTTGACTTTTCAGCAAATTGCTATCGAGAAACAAAAACACGCACTTGATTTATATGTGTCGCTAAATAATACTGCCGGAAAAACGCCGACAAAAACTAATGAAAATTTAGTTCAGTTATCACCGGATGATATCAATACCTTAAAAACTGCTGATAAAATATATTACAAATCTACTGTGCAAGAGAAAGAAGCTAAGCGTTTGAATGAAGAAGCTGCAACGCTGAGAAAACAAGCAGAGAATACTTTTGAAGAAAAGAAAAAAGCATCATTATTGGCAAAAGCCGAAGATGAAGAAACGGAGGCAACAGAAAAACATACACAATCATTGCAAAACAATATTACGGCTGATAGTTTGAAATTTTCAGTCAACACACGGTTTATTGATTCGTTATTTGTCAAAAATAAAAATAAAGATGTTCATATAGCTAATTTGTATGTTAAAGAAGCTAATACCTATAATGAAGCCGCAAAACATCTTAGGGCTCGTATCCTTCAAGAGAAGGATCCCGATACTTTATTGGCAATGAATGAACAAATTCAGAAGTTTTACGAAAAATCGGTAAGTAACCAACAAAATGCCATTGCTGCACTGACACAGGAACAGAGAACAAATTTTATTGCTGTATCGCCGGTAACGGAAATAAATCAGCTTACAACAATTAATAAAAAAGTGGAAACCCGTAATGTGCCGGATGTAGATGAAAAGAAGCTTTTTAATAATCTAAGCTTTAATGAAGAAGACCAAAAAACATTAGATTTGGCAAATAAAGTTGAGAATAAGCCAATAAAGAAAATGAATCAGGCAAAAGATATTGACAAACAGATTCTTGACCTTGAAAATGCCATATCAACATCTGATAATCCTAAACGAGTTAATGCCGATAAGAAAAAATTGGAAAAACTTCAAAGTAAACGGGATTTATTGTTAGCAACAGCTTACGATGATTATGGACCCATCAATTATACTCGTTTTAATCTTTTGAAATCACAATTGATAAAAGCTAAAAAAGGTGGCGATAATACCCATCGTCATGAAGCGATACAATTAGTTGTTAATGCCCAAAAAGATTTTCAGAAGGCAGCAAGAATTCGTGATGCATCGCTTACGGTCAAAGACAGAAAAACTGTTTATAAAGATTTAGAAAAAGCTTATAATCTTGAGAAAAAAGCGATTACTCAGATTGAAAAGTCTATTGCACTTTACAAAGGTATGATGCCTGAATTTAATAAACAGCCATTGTTGGCTAATACTGATACCGCGATTAACACAAATGATTTTGCTATTAAAAATACAGGAAATATCACACCTGTAGAAGTGTCAACAGTTGAACAGGATACAACAAAAAATCTTATTGCAGAAAACACAACAAAATCGACTATTGCGAATACAACAAATGATATAACATCAAACAATACCGATTTATACAACAAAACATATTCTGATACAGCTCATTCTACACAAGTAATTGAGAACCTGATACCGACTGATACAACGAATTTAATTTCAGAAAATACAACAATGGCAGATGTAACTAATAATACAGTTGCCATAAGTGATACGAATACTTCTAATATCTCCAATGTTTCGGATATTTCCGATACTTCAAATACTTCTGATATCTCCAATACTTCTAATACGCCTGACATTTCCAAGGTCTCTAATGTGATAGAAAATTCAGAACAACTTCCTATTGATAAAAATGATATTACATTGTCGTTTCCGTCACAAATGAAGTCGGGCGAGACCTATTCGGTAACGGCAACCATTAAGAATGATAAAAAAATACCAATGAAAGAATTTGCTCGTTTTCAGATGGTTTTACCCAAAGGAATAACAGCTGAAAATATGTCGTCGAAGGGGGCACAAGCTACATTCGATGAGCAAACCGTTAAATTTTTATGGATGAATTTGCCTGAAGGTGAATTTTCTATTCAATGGCAGATTGTAGCAAATAATACGAATTATCTTGCAGATTCCGTTCATGCTATTTTTGAATATGCTTCTGATAATGGCATACAAAAAATAGATATTCCCGAATATCTTGAAGTACAACCGCCGGAAGTACTTGCACAAAATCGCAATTCGTCAACTGCGACAAATGTACAGGACAATACCAATAATTTAGCTGAAAATACCAATCAAAATACAGCGACTGTAAATACGGCAAACAATGCAGTAAATAATACGGAAAATAATGATACACAATGGCATAATAAAACAACAACACAGACAACAGTTAAAACAGTTTCTAATAATGATGTGCCGTATTCTTATATGAATTTTGATGCTTATACCAAGGGTAACCCAATTCCTGTTAATCCGTCATTGCCTGCCGGAATTATCTTTAAAGTACAGTTAGGAGCATTCTCAAATCCTATTCCCGATAACACTTTTAAAGGTCTTAATCCTATTGTTGCCGAAAAATCTGAGTCTAGTCGTTTTTATAAATATCTCTTGGGAGAATTTCAAACTTTCGAAGGGGCTAAAGCCGGACGAGCAGAAGTGCGTAGTATGGGGTATCGCGATGCTTTTATTGTTGCTTACAAAGATGGCAAGCGAATTCCGATTTATCAGGCACGAAACTTTATCAGTCAATCAGGCAATGAGAATTATCCGGCATTGGCACAGGAAGAAATCAACAAAATAAAGAATAGAGCTAATAATACGAATACAAATACAGTAACAGCTCAAACCCGGTCAGAGGAAACAACGGTGAATACGACAACGACTCAGCCGCAGGAAACAGTTGCAAATACAACAACAACGATTCAGCCACAAGAAACAACTGCTACACAATCTTCGTACTCATCTATTTCAGAAAAACAAGATTTGATTTATACTGTTCAGATAGGTGTCTTTAAACGCGTGCCGGAGTCATCATTTTTCCGTGGACTTTCACCGGTGTATGAAGAAAAAACACCTTACGGATTTATTCGTTATTTTATTGGCTCATTTAATAGCAAAACAAAAGCAACTGCCGAAAAAGATAAGATTGTTCAACTTGGTATTCACGATGCTTTTGTCGTACCTTATTACAATGGAAAACGAATTTCATTACCTGAAGCTCAAAAATTAGCCGGTGAAGGCAAATCATCTACAAGCAATGAGAATGTTTCTTATCCTGAAACACCTGTACCACAACCAAAATCTACGGGAAATTATGCAAAAGAGGATGTGTGGTTTGCTGTTCAAGTGGGTGCTTTCCAAAATGCTGTACCGATAGAAAAAGTACAGTCGCTGATGGCTGTGTCTCGCAATAATGAAATTAATCAGATTAAAGACAAAAAAGGATTTACACTATTTATTATAGGTAATTTTAAATCGTATGATAAAGCCAAGGAACTTGCCGCTATCTTGAAAAATGATGGTGTGACAGATGCTTTTGTTGCCGCTTTTGCCAAACAGCAAAAAATTCCTGTCGCCGATGCAATTGCCATTATGAACGGACAATAAATTCTGATATGAGAAGGAAGATTCAATGGAAACCGGGTACAATGATTTATCCATTGCCGGCAGTAATGGTAAGTTGTGGGGCATCACCGGAGGAATACAATATTATTACTATCTCGTGGACAGGCACTATCAATACAAATCCGCCGATGTGTTATATCTCGGTGCGTCCTGAACGGCATTCTTACGGAATTATTAAAAAGAATGGTGAGTTTGTCATAAATCTGACTACAAAAAAGTTAGCCAAAGCAACTGATTGGTGTGGTGTAAAACACGGAAAAACGATAGATAAATTTAAAGCAATGAATTTAACGCCCGGTAAAGCACAAATTGTGAATGTCCCGATTATTGAAGAATCGCCTGTAAATATTGAATGTGTGGTTAAAGAAATTAAACCGCTTGGCTCACACGATATGTTTATTGCCGAGGTGGTAAATGTACAAGCCGATGAGAAATATCTTGATACGGAAACAAATGCTTTTAAATTATTTGAAGCACATCCAATTGCTTATTCTCACGGGTTTTATTACGAAATGGGAAATAGGGTTGGTAAATTCGGTTTTTCCGTAAAAAAGAAGAAAAGAACATAAGTTTAACCTTATATTTAATGAATTTAAACAAAAAAACAGGACATTAAAAAAAAGTTGTTTGTCAATATTAGAATAAATGATAAATTTGCCGTCTTGAAAAATTTATGGCACTAAAGATTCTATATAGTTTTTTTACCGCAGGGATTATCTCGTGGATAAGCATAAAACCATTACTTTATCTGGCAAACGAATTTAATTTTTATGATAACCCTGATGATTACCGAAAAATTCACGACAGGAAAATCCCTACGCTTGGTGGTATTGCCATTTTTCTTGGTTGGTTAATTTCTATTTCTTTGTGGATAGAATTTGTTAAATGTCCGGAAATACAATTCTTAATCACAGGTGTTATTATTCTGGCTTTTCTCGGAATAAAAGATGATATCAGTGTGTTAGACCCGCTGAAGAAATTCGGTGGACAAATCATTGCTACTTTTGTGATTGTATATTTTGGCGATGTTCGTATTACCAGTTTTTACGGTATTCTTGGTCTTGGACAAATGTCCACTTGGGCTTCTGTCATTTTTACCATTCTGGTTTTTTTAACCATAATCAATGCCTTGAATATGATTGATGGGATTAATGGATTGGCATCGTCTATTACTTTGGTAGGTGCTATTTTTTACGGTGTTTGGTTTTATTTGATTGACCAAAATTTACAACATACTATTTTGGCTGCGGCATTAGCCGGAGCATTAGTTGCTTTTCTAAGGTTTAATGTTACGCCTGCCCAAATTTTTATGGGCGATACGGGTTCTATGGTGCTTGGTTTCTTATTGGCTTTTTTCTCCGTAGAGTTTATTCAGACCAATGCCGTTAATCAATTTCACGATTACTTTTTCCATTCGTCACCTACGCTGGCTATTGCTATTTTGATGTTGCCGCTTTACGATCTTTTCCGTACGATGTTTTTGAGAATTATTCGGGGAAAGAATCCTTTAAGAGCAGACAAAAACCATATTCATCATCTTTTGCTCCGTCTTGGTCTTTCGCACGAAAAGGTAACTGTTTTACTGGTGCTGTATTCTATTTCTTCAATTGCCATTGCCGTGCTGATGAGGGATTTTAATAATCATATTACCGGTGTAATTATTTTGATTTATACCATTCTGTTAAATATTTTATTACGATATTTGGTGAATAAAAAAGAAAAAGCTCAAAATTGAAAAATCTTCTTTTAGCACTTTTTATACTTTTACTTGCGGCAAATAGTGTTCGTTCTCAATCACAGGTTTTACCGTTGGGGAGGTATTATTCCACCACTGTTTTAGAAGCGGCAACAGCACCTGGTTCTTTTGTGCACACACCCTTTAAACCCTATATCACGGGTAATTTATCAGGCATTGATACAGCAGTTATTACCGGATTCTTTCCCGATAGCGTTAATAAAAGCCGGTCGTGGTTTATCAGAAAATTGAAAACAGAGAATTTTATTTTTTTGAAAAAAAAAGATATTACACTTCGTATTGACCCGTTATTCCATTTTGAGACGGGCACGGAAACAATGACGACTGATTACAAGTTGTTTGTCAATACGCGAGGTATTATTGTTCGTGGTGATTTGGGAAAAAAATTGTCATTTGAATCACGGTTTTACGAAAATCAAGGTTTTTATCCTGAATATTTAAGGTCTTATATAAAAAGAAGATTCGTTGTTCCCGGACAAGGCAGAATTCGTATATTTAAGACTTACGGCTTTGATTTCTCTTCGTCTTCGGGATTTGTTTCTTACTCTCCTTGGAAGACACTGAATATTCAGTTTGGACACGGGAAAAATTTTGTGGGCGATGGTTACCGCTCATTATTATTGTCGGATAATGCCTATAATTATCCTTTTGCTAAGGTTACCTTTACAAAAGGACGGTGGCAATATACAGCATTGTGGACAGCTTTTATCAATGTATTTCATTACGATAGTCGTGATCTGGTATATCAGACTAAACACGGCACTTTCTCGTATTTGAATTTTATTGCCGCCAAATGGTTTCAGATTGGATTGTTCGAAGGTTTTATCTGGCATACGAGCGATTCTACTTACAATAACCGCTTCAATGCCAATTATTTTTTGCCTATTCCGGGCTATCGCGAAGCGGTTTACGGTTTGAATAATGCCAATAATGGGGTTGTAGGGTTAAATGCCAACAGCCGGATAGGTAAGCATTTAAAATTTTACGGACAATGGGTAATTGATGATGTTAAAAGAACGCCGTTTTATACACCTAAAACGGGTTATCAACTGGGAGGTTATTTGTTTTCTCCTTTCAAAATAAAGGGGCTGATGTTACAGGCAGAATATAACAGTGTTTTACCTTATACTTATTCTTATGTTGATAAACCGAACCAAAATTATTCACATTTTTCACAGCCGCTGGCACATCCTTCGGGAACAGATTTCAATGAATATCTTTTGTTTGCACAGTATTATTTAAAAGATTTCTTTATCCGGTTGCGGTATAGTTATATTAAACAAGAAGACTATGGTGTGAATGCTGATATTTATACAAATGTGGAACCTGTAGAAGGATGTTTTTGTGCACTTCCACCAAGAGAAATGGAATATAAAACTATTGAATTGGGTTATCTTTTTAATAAGACAACAAATTTCCAATTATTTTTGGGCTTTAATTGGCGGGATGAAATTTATTCTGATTACCACGCATTGCATATTTACGGAGGTATCAAGACAAGTTTAAGCAATTACTATTATGATTTTTAACAAACAATGAAACCTTTGCAAATCCCAAAAGAAACTGCCATTCTGAGCATTGCGAAGAATCTCAATATGCTGGATAATAATTGTCTGCATATTCTTCACTTCGTTCAGAATGACAAAATCAGAAGTTTTGCAAAGGTTTCACAATATAAATTTGTAGGTTTTGAAAAGATTTTTTAAATGGCTGTTGATTTTGCTGATAATTATGGCGGTGCTTTTTGTTGGCACGGGAGCGGTTGTTACCTTTTTTTACAAAGATAAGGTGGTTAATTTAGTGGTTAACGAAATTAATAAATCGCTTCAGACACAGGTTGATGTCAAAGAAATTTCATTTACCATATTTAAGCATTTCCCGAATGCATCGTTGGTTTTTGATGATGTGTTGGTGCATTCTCCCAAAAAATTTTTAAACAAAGATTTTCGTAAAACAAATACAGATACGCTGCTTTTTGCCAAAAGTTTGTCGTTAGATTTTAATTTGATAGACATTATCAAGAAAAAATACAGCTTTCACCGTATTAGTATTGAATCGGGAAAAATTAATTTATTTATTGCCAAAAACGGGAACACTAACTTGGATATTTTTAAATCCGATACTTCTACCGCTTCTGCCAATATCAAAGTTGATTTGCAGAAAATATTACTTTCAAAAATACGGCTGCAAATTAGAAATGCTTATCAGAAAATGACACTTTTGTCGCAGATAAGCAAAGCGGATGTTTCAGGGAATTTCTCTGCCGAAACATTTGATTTTAATACAACGGCAGAAATTTTTATCAAAGACTTTACCAACGGCGGTGTTAATTTTGTAAAAAATAAGGAAACAAAGCTGGATATTGGTTTCAATTACAGTGATAATGACTATAAAATTGAAGAAGGAAAAATCGGACTGGAAGACTTGAATTTTGAATTGGCGGGAGATTTTAAAACGATTCCTGTAACCAATTTAAACTTAAAGGTTAAAGCAGATGATATCAATATTGAGAAACTACTGTCGTTATTGCCCGAAAAATATGCAGGTGCTATTGAAGACTACGGCGGTAAAGGGAATTTGCAATTTAATGCCACTGTTTCCGGTGAGGTTGACTATAAACAATCGCCGCATATTGAAGCATCGTATAGTATTCACAATGGTGAGTTGATTTATCAACCAAATGACTTTGCCTTGACAGCAATACAGCTTTCCGGAAGTTTTACAAACGGCAAGAATAATAATGTTCAGACAACTTCTTTGAAACTGGGAAATCTGTCGGCAAAAATGGAAAATACCAACTTTTCGGGCAGTTTCATTATGACGAATTTTAAATCGCCGCAATTCAATGCTGATCTTGATATACAGTCTGATTTGTCGGACATTAAACAGTTTTTTGATTTAGATACGCTGGTACAGCTTGCGGGTACTGTTGCAGGGGAAATTAAAACGCAGGGCAGTTTTCGTGACATTGATAATATCAGCCGGCAGGAATGGGCAAAAGTTGCCAATCAGGGATTTGTGAGAATTAAAGACGGTATTATCCAATTTGAAAATCAGGATAAAGCCATTCACTCTATTAATGGTAAAATACTGTTTAAGAACGATTTGGCACAGATGGATTCTTTGGCAATGAATTTCTTCGGGCATCCGTTGCTGGTGTCTGGCAATTTTTATCATTTTCTGGCTTATCTCTTTGAAGATGATGTGCCGTTTTCGTCAAATATGACAGTAAAAACATCATCGCTTGATTTAAAGAATTTGATTTTTGAAAATACGCAAAAAGACGAAACAGCAGATTCGACAACCGTTGTGAAAAATTTCTTCTCGACCGTAACGGTATTTGTGGATACGCTGAATTACGGGAAATTTTATGCCTATAATGTAAAAGCCGAAGGTGTGGTACAAGCCGGACAGGTTCGTGTTCACAACTTTATGGGAAATACACTTGACGGTGCTGTTAACGGAACGGCTTTTTTTGCAACCGGTGAGAAGAAGAAAATGGAAATTTCCGCTTTATTAAAAGGTGTAAATATCAGAAAGTTATTCCAAGAATTTGATAATTTCGATCAGGATTTTATCGTTTCAAAAAATCTGAAAGGCAAACTTACGGCAAACATCAATTTCTCGTGCAATTTAGCCGATGATTACAGTATTGATGAAAAATCCATTTTATCAGATGCTAAAATACATATTACCAACGGCGAATTAATCAGCTTTGAGCCGATGCAGAAATTATCGAAATTTGTCAATGTATATGAACTGTCGCATATTGTTTTTTCCGATTTGGATAATGAAATTTTTATACGGAACCAAAAAGTTATTCTACCGCAGATGCACATCAAATCATCTGCTATGGAGATGGATATTGCCGGAGAACACGGATTTAATAATGTGTTTTCGTATCATTTGAGATTATTAATGTCGCAGATACTGGCCAAAAAAGCAAAAAAAGCGAAACAGCAGAATTCTGAGTTTGGTGTTATTGAAGATGACGGTTCTAACCGTACATCACTATATCTGATAATTGCCGGAACACCTGATAATTATCGTGTGGGTTATGATTCGGAATCGGTAAAAAAACATATTAATGAACGATTGAAAGAGGAGAAAGAAAACCTAAAACAGATACTAAAAGAAGAGTTTCGTTGGTTCTCAAAAAAAGACACGACAAAAAAACAAAAACAAAAACCAAAACCGAAACCGAAACACAAAGACACAGATAACAGCGGATTTCAATTTGAGTTTGAATAGCAGAGATAGTGTTTCTTTGATAGAAAAGCACTATTAAACATTCCCAAAATTAAATTTTTAAATTAAGTTTGCACGCTATAAAAAGTACAGAGATGAATATTTATTCGCGGAAAGTACGGTGGAAAATCAGTTTGCTCATCTTGGGTTTATTGATTGCCGGTGCATCTTTGTATTACACCAACCGCTTGGCAAAACGACTTGGCGACGAAGAAAAGAAAAAGGTAGAGTTGTGGGCAGAGGCAATGAAAGTGCTGACGGAATCTACCAATCCTGATGCAGATATCAATTTTGTTTTCAAGGTCATAGAAAATAATGAAACAATTCCCGTAATTGTTACCGACAATAATGGTAATGTAGTTTTTACGAGAAATATTGATAGTACACAGGTGGATAATCCTGAATATATCCGTCGTGAACTCTTTGAAATGAAAGATCAGCACAAGCCCATCATACTGAAAGTAACTGACGATGTGAAGCAATTTGTGTTTTACAAAGACTCCATTTTGTTGCAGAAATTAAAATGGTTTCCTCTTGTTCAGTTAGTACTTGTATTATTGTTTATCGGATTGGCATATTATGCCTTTAGTTACACACGAAAAGCTGAACAAAATCAAGTGTGGATTGGCTTGTCGAAAGAAACAGCACACCAGTTGGGGACACCAATTTCGTCGCTAAATGCTTGGCTTGAATTGTTGAAATCTGAGATGGATAAACCATCGGCAAGTCTCAATGAGTTACAAAAAGATGTGGAACGGCTCGAATTAATTGCCGACCGTTTCTCAAAAATAGGTTCTGTTCCTGAGTTGAAATATGTCAATTTTTACGATTTAATAAATCGGTCTATTTCTTATCTGCAAAAACGGGTTTCCGAAAAAATTTCCTTTTTTATTGATTTCAATGCAAATAAAAATCTTGAGATTCCGGTTAGTCCGACACTGATTAGTTGGGTTTTTGAGAATATAATGAAAAATGCTGCCGATGCCATTGCCGGTCAGGGAATCATTCATATTACTGTTACCGATAATACCCAAATCATTTATGTGGACTTTGAAGACAACGGAAAAGGGATGCCTAAATCTGTCCACAAAACTATTTTTAAACCCGGATTCACGACAAAAAAACGCGGGTGGGGCTTGGGCTTGTCATTATCAAAAAGAATTGTGGAAGTATATCATCACGGGAAAATCTTTGTAAAAGCTTCGGATGTGAGCAAGGGAACTATTTTTAGAGTGGTGTTAAGAAAGAATATTTAAGGAAGTAGAATATCTTCTCTTTTTTAATCTTGCTTCAAAGTATTCACTCTTAATTTGATGAATAACTTCTTTTACGGGAACAATCTTGTCAGTTAAATAAGCATTGGTGCCGGCAAAAGAAAATCCTTGCGAAAAATCTCCTTGAGCAGCATTAAACAAAGCTTCGGCAATGCAAAATTGCACCTCCTTGTAATTACAAGTCCTTAAACATTTCCAAGGACATTTAACAGGTTTTTGGTGACCTTGTTGGATTTCTTTGACAAAATCATTTGTGATAACTCGTGCAGGAAGACCAACCGGACTATCAATTATCGTAATATCCTCAGGTTTACAAGAAACATAGTTTTGTTTAAATTTCTCAGAAACATCACATTCGTTTGTAGGGACAAACCGTGTTCCCATTTTTACGCCCTTTGCTCCGGCTTTCATTACTTCAAACATATCTTTGCCGGAATAAATACCTCCGGCAGCAATAACAGGAATATTAATTCCATATTTTTGTTCAAAATACACCATTTCTTTTAATGTGTCTTTCACAATAGAATATAATGAAGTTTTAGGGTTAATTACATCGTCTTTCTTAAAACCTTGATGACCACCGGAAAGTGGACCTTCGACAACAATGGCATCAGGAATACTCCCATATTTCTCTGACCAATGCCGGAAAATAATCTTTGCCGCCCTTGCCGATGAAACTTTGGGAATAAATTTTGTTGTGCTGTTATCTAAATTCTCAGGTTTTCTTAAAGGTAATCCCGCACTTACAACAACAATATCTACTTTTTCTTCAAGAGCAATATTTAATAAATCGTCATAATCCGAAACTGCTAACATAATATTTACCCCTATAACACCATTAGATTTTGCTCGTGCTTTTCTAATTTCTTTTCTTAACGCAATTTTGTTTGATTCCCTAAAGTGTT
>JALTEO010000282.1 GCA_027073875.1 Bacteroidales bacterium | reverse complement strand
ATTATAAGTTCCGTTAGGGACGAAATCTTTGTAACAATATAACAGACAGAAAACCAAGCACTGTAGGTGCGAAACATTTTTTATGACAAATAAATAAACACTGATTAACAATTTCAAATTTTATAACATAAAATTAATTTCTCCGGTAACATTTTTATTTATTTTTGTGAATGAAATCATTTAAGTATCTACATATGAGGAAATCTTATTTGTTAATTACCATCTTACTTGCCACCACAGCATTAGTCGGATTTAAAAGTTTCTCAACCATAAAAGGCAACAAGCCCGGGAAAGAAAAAGTTATTATCATCAACCAAGATAATTTTGACAAGACCATCAAAAAAGGTATTGTTGTTATCGATTTTTGGGCTACATGGTGTCATCCATGTCTGAGGCAAGCACCTATTGTCGGTGAACTGTCGAACGAAATGAAGAAAGTTACTTTTGGGAAAGTTAATATTGACGAAAACCGTCCTATTGCAAGAAAATTTAGCATTCATTCCATTCCTACACTCATTATTTTTAAAAATGGTGTAGAGCAAGAACGCGTTATCGGACTTCACGATAAAGCCACATTAAAACAGATTATCAGTAAATACACAAAATAAGTAGATGAGTAAAAAGTTTCAAGCATTTCTAAAAAAAACATTTACACTACCTGTAATTATCGGCATCGTTGTAGGTGGTATAGCAGGATATCTTTATTATCACGAAGTAGGATGCTCAACCAATTCGTGTCCAATCACTTCCAATCCTTGGAAAATGACAGGTATGGGTATTCTTATCGGTTATTTGGTAGGTGATATTTTTTCACCCAAAAAGCCAAAACAAAAAAATCCCAACACGGAAAACTCATAGAATTTTCTACGATTGAGTAATCCGCCCAAATTTTTATATTTTTACAAAAATTTTAATCCCATGAAACAAGCATTTTCATCCTTGGCACTTTTCATTATGATTTTTGCAACATTCTCGTCGTGTAAAAAAAATGACGACAACAATGATATTCCCCCTCAACAGGTTGTAACTTCCGACACTTCCGGATATACCGGCACGCTTACGGTAAACACTTATTATCTTGATGACAACAGCAATCAAGTAATTGCCAACGGTACCAATGTATTTTTATATGCCAGCTACAACGATATTATTACCGATCAGTCGAATGAATCAAACGATTTGGCTATTTACCGGCTAACAACTGCTTCCGATGACAATGCAGCTTATTTCGGATACATCAACTACGGAAACTATTATGTGTGGGCATTCAATACCATTAACGGAGTTGACTACGAACGCATTTCTATTGTTCAAGTGCGTCCCAAAAGAGATGAATTACTAAATATCACGATGCTTCAAAAATAAAAAAATATGTTGCTATCAATGACGGGCTATGGCAAAACAACTTGCCAACTTGCCAACAAACAAATTATTATTGAGATTAAAACACTTAACAGTAAAAATGCCGATATTTTTTTTAAGGCACCTACTATTTTCCGTGAGAAAGAAACAGAAATGCGAAATTTAATTGCCAAAAAACTAATTCGTGGAAAAATAGAATGTTATATTACCGAAGGATTTGAGAAAGCAGGTAATGATATCGTTATTAATCAGACAATTATTGAGCATTATCTGAATCAGTTAAAACCTATTTTAGAAAATCGAAGTATTGAAATAAATGCAGAGATATTCAGGTCAGTATTAGGTATGCCCGGTGTTTACGAAGAAAAACAAGCTGTTTTTTCCGAAGAGGAATGGCACACAATTTTAAATGCTTTAACAGAAACTATTTCAAAAGTTCAAGATTTCAGAAAGACAGAAGGGACATCTATGATGCATGATATTTTATCGCACCATGCAAAGATTAGTAAGCTCTTAGATCAAGTGCCACAGTTTGAAGAAAAACGCATCTCATTGCTTTCGGCACGGTGGCGTAAAAATATAGAACAACTTAAGATTGAAGTTGACGAAAATCGTTTTGAGCAAGAACTGGTTTTTTATCTTGACAAACTGGATATCTCCGAAGAAAAAGTCCGGCTGGCAAACCACATTCACTATTTTGAGGAAACAATAAACACCGAAGAAGCAGGAAAAGGGAAAAAATTAGGATTTATCGTTCAAGAGATGAACCGCGAGATTAACACCATGGGTTCCAAAGCCAATGATGCCGATATTCAAAAAATTGTTGTTCAGATGAAAGACGAGTTAGAGAAAATCAGGGAACAGTTGGGAAATATTCTATAATCTCCTATACAAACATTAATAAACTTCCCGCCATTACCATCATACCAAGGACAAGTCCATAAATTGCCATATGATGTTCTCCGTATTTTTCAGCGGCAGGCAACAATTCATCTAATGAGATAAAAACCATGATACCGGCAATAAAGGCAAAGATAATTCCGAATACCGTATCATTTAAAAATGGCATTAACAACAAATAACCCACTAAAGCCCCTACGGGCTCAGCTAAACCGGAAAGAAACGATAGCCAAAATGCTTTTTTCTTATTTCCCGTAGCATAATACAGCGGTACTGATACAGCAATACCTTCAGGGATATTATGAATAGCAATAGCTACGGCAATGGCAATACCAATTTCAGGCTTCTCAATAGCACTAATAAAAGTTGCTAACCCTTCAGGGAAATTATGAATAGCAATTGCCAAAGCAGAAAACAACCCTACTCGCAACAATTTTTTATTGGCAATAGCTTTTTCGTCGTTCATTTCCTCAACTCCGCGAATCTCGTGTGGATTCTCAAATGAAGGAACCAATTTATCAATCAGTCCGATAAACAAAATGCCACCGAAAAAAGCCAAAATAGTATAGGCATTCCCCAAAAAAACATCATACAACGAAACAAGACTATCGCGAGCATGAGCAAACAACTCTACAAAAGAAATATAAATCATAACACCGGCAGAAAAACCCAACGAGAAAGCTAAAAACCTTGTATTGGTGGTCTTAGCAAAAAATGCTATAGCACTACCGATACCCGTTGACAATCCTGCCAACAAAGTCAGGGAAAAAGCAAATATAATTGGATTTTCAAACATCAATTTTAAGATAATAACAGTTAAGCAAAAATATCCTCACCGCGATACCGCAGAAATACATTTACCAGTGTCTTCACATCTTTCTCACAGTATTCTACAATACGGTCTAAATTCTTTTCTACATAATAAACGCCTGCCACTTCGCTGCCGTTAATATCATCTTTTGGCGAAGGAATATCAAAAATGGCAGCCAATAAGTCAAGTGATGTAAAATGCTTGTAATCACCGAATTTCCACAACTCCATTGTATCAAGATGCCGGATTTCCCACGGTTTTTTCCCTGCCATATTCAATACTTCGGGAATAGGAATGTTGTGTACTAACATTCTTCGGGCAATATACGGAAAATCAAATTCTTTACCATTGTGTCCACACAATAGACTATCCGGCTTATTAAAATAATTTTTCACCATTTCCGAAAATTCTATTAATAATTGGCGTTCATCATCGCCGGCAAACGACTTTATTCGTAATTCCCGTTTGTTATTTTGTTCGCTGACAAAGCCAACAGAGATGCAAATAATTTTCCCAAATTCGGCATATATTCCCGCCCTGTTAAAAATACTTTCCGGCGTATCATCTTCCTTTACAAGATATTGTGCTTTTTTATCCCATAATTTCCTAAACCGCTCCGGCATTTCGGAATAAGTTGCCGCCATCGGCACAGTCTCAATATCAAGGAAAAGGATATTTCGCAAATCAATTTTTTTTAATTGCATTTCATCATGGGTTTGAGATTCTTTGTTCAATAAATTTAGACATCAACTCAATAGCTTTGTGATTGTTACCACCTTGCGGAATGATTAAATCGGCATATCGCATAGTTGGTTCAATAAATTCGAGATGCATTGGTTTCACGGTTTTTTCGTATCGTTCCAACACTGTTGACACCGACCGTCCGCGTTCCACAATATCGCGTTTAATGACCCGCGACAACCGATCATCGGCATCGGCATACACAAAAATTTTCAGGTCGAACAAATCACGAAGTTTCTTATTGGTGAAAATCAAGATACCTTCGACAATAACGACACGACGGGGAACAACTTTTATGGTTTCTTCCGACCGCGTACAAGTCAAATACGAATAAATAGGTTGATAAATTGTTTTCTTTTGTTTTACTTTTTTAATATCGTCAATTAACAGCGAAAACTCAACAGAATCGGGATGGTCAAAATTTATTTTCAACCGCTCTTCCATTGGCAAGTGACTGTTGTCGCGATAATAAGAATCTTGCGGGATGATAGTTACCGAATTTTCCGGCAATAAATCCACAATTTTTTTTACGACAGTTGTTTTTCCTGAACCGGTCCCTCCGGCAATACCAATAACTAACATAATTGAAAAGTTTTTAATTATTCCACAAACTGTATTTCATCAATCATTTGTCGCATATGATCATAATTTGGTGTAAAAATAAAAAAAAATCACTTCCATGTGAGTAAGCATCAACCAAACTTTCTGTTATCAAAAATTTAATACTGAAAGTTCATTAAATTTTCTACCTTTGTCCTATGTTTTCATGGCTAATTTTATTCTTCTCAATTAACTCGGTGATGCACCCCATACATTCATCGGTAACCAACATCAGTTATTCTACTGATAAAAAAGCATTTGAAATTAGCGTCCGGCTCTACAAGAATGATTTTCAGAAAGTAATTTTTGAGAAATACAACTACCGCTTACAAATTGATAATAGCCCGTTATCGGATAGTGCTGTCTTCTATATGACCGATTACATCAAAAGGAATCTTGTTTTTATCATTAAGAAAAAAGGATATAATAACTTTCACTTTGAAAATTGCAAAACTAATTTTGAGGCGGTTTGGCTAACACTTACCATGCCTTTCAAAAAAAATATGAGTGAACTGATTATCCACAATTCATTATTAGACGATTTGTTTAATGACCAAAAAAATTTAGTTATTTTCAGTTATCAAAACGAAGAACAAGGATTCACTTTCTCTAAAAACAAGGAAAACGAACAAGTGCTTGTAAAATAATTTTGGCAAACATGATTTTTGATACTTTTGTAAAAACAAATACCGTATTTTGTAATTAGAACTTTATGAGACATTATTTGACATTTCTTTTAATATTGAATTTTCTTCATGGATTTTCACAAGAAGTAAGTGATAAAACAAAACAGAAATCGCATAAAATCGGGATTTTTTTGCATACCAATATTAATTATTCCAGCTCCGATTTTGTGACAAATCATTCCTTGGCTTTATTCCCTGAACGGGAATACTTTTCATTTGGTGGACTTTCTGTTGAATACATTACTGTAAAAAAACGGTTTTTGCACGAAATACAGTGGATACCGATATATATAAGTGCATATAAGCAACAAATAATTACAAATATGAATTATGTAACTGAAAATAAAGTTTTATACCTCAAAACATTTGCAAATTATTTTTGGGACTTTTTAATTTTAGATAAGTCTGTAAAATGGAATCCATTTGTTGGTGGTTCAATAGGAGTAAGGTATGAATATATAGATGCAATACCTTTAACCTCAACTTCTTTTCGCGAGAAAAACTCAAGAACAACTATCCTTATGAACCTTGTTCCGGGAATAGTCCATAATTTGAATCAATCGAGTGCTTTCATGTTCAAGTTATCAATTCCAATTAACGAATTTCTTATTGAATATGAGAAGGTTGAGAATCCGGCATTGCCTGTAAAATTGAGGTCTAGAACTAACAGATATGCTATTCTGTTACCAAAAGATTTATATTTTCAATTTGGATTAATGTTTAAAATATAAATAATATGAAATATTTATTATCTGTTTTATTATTATCGTTTCTACTGGTTGGATGTGATAAAGAATATTTATCTCCGGGAACACCTGAATCCAATAGTAATAATACAAATAATGGAACAACAGTTCCAACAATATCTATTGACAAATATTTCAACAACAATGTGGGTATTAGGGATTTATATATTGATACAAATAATAATTTCTGGATTGCAACAACACAAGGATTGTTAGAAATAAAAAACAATGGAAGTTATGTGAAATATAACACTTTAAACACTATTCTGACAGATAATAATATTTATAGCATAACGCCTGACAAATCGGGGAATTTATGGTTAGTTATACGACAAGAAGTATATCGTTTCAATACATTATCAGGGAACTGGACACGATTTTGTAAAGACAATGGACTACCTGTTAATTTTTACGATAACAAAGTTTTTGTTTCTCCTAGTAACAGAATTTATATAACGGCAGGCAATAATATTTATGAATATGAAAATCAAACTTGGGAACCGGTAATTGCTAACTCACAAATTCTACAACAACTTGATATACTTACATATGGTCAAATTATGGCAAAAGAAGATTCTATATTTTGGATAGGGACTTACAATGATGGTCTGTTGGCTTATGTTAATGACAGCAATTATACTTTTTACAATACAGTTAATTCAAATATTTCCGATAATTCTGTCAGGTATGTAGGTATTGATAATTCCGGACACAAATGGATTCAAACCGATTCGGGAATTGAAATGTTTGACGGAACAAATTGGTATTGCTTTGACAAATATTTTTCTGTAGTTATTGATGAAAATATTGTTCTCGCAAATGCGGTAAATAACCAGTATGTTAGCAGGTATTCAAATGGCAATTGGACAAATATTCCTAATTTATCATCATATCCATATCAGTTTTTTGTAATAGACATTGACAGAGATATAAATAATCATGTTTGGTTATTTGTGTCCAGTAATGAAATTGTTGATTATAGTGCTTATGGTTATATTCAATAATTAAAAATATAGAATAGAAACCGTTTTTATCCCGCTGTTTTTCAATTTTATTACTATCTTTGTTATTTACTTTTGGTTTAAAATGTTATAAAT
>JALTEO010000281.1 GCA_027073875.1 Bacteroidales bacterium | reverse complement strand
AAGCTGTTCTATATTCTTTAATTTTTCTCCAAAAAGTTGTACCAATTTACAAAATTTTATAGTTCTATGTTGATGTGAGTAAATAAAGATAAAAAACATCATCTCTTGGATTAGGTCCTTTTTATGCAGCGTTTTTATTATTCACTATATCAAACAGATAACTAATCACACTTAAAAAAAACAGATAAGAGTCAGCTTTAGTTAAATGAAATACCTTTATTTTGTCAAAAATTTTTTTTTATGGAAACGAAAGAACAATTAATTGGTGGTGAATTTTTAGTAAAAGATATTCCTGCATCCGATATTTTTACGATAGAGGATATTACAGAAGAGCAAGGAATGATTCGTGATACTTGCCGTGATTTTATTGCTGCCGAGATTACTCCAGATTTAAAAAAGTTAGATGACCATGAAGATGGTTTAATGCGTCAAAAGGTGGATAAAGCCGGAGAATACGGTTTGCTTGGTGCAGGATTGCCCGAAAAATACGGTGGTATGGAAGTAGATTTTATTACCACCATGTTAATTGCCGACAATTTGGGTTCGGGGCATTCTTTTTCCGTTGCTTTCTCAGCACATACCGGTATTGGAACACTGCCTTTATTATATTACGGAAATGAAGAACAAAAACAAAAATATTTACCGAAGTTAGCCACCGGTGAATATGCGGCAGCATATTGTTTAACGGAGCCCGATGCAGGTTCCGATGCTAACTCGGGACGAACTAAAGCTGTTTTGTCCGAGGATGGAAAACATTATATTTTGAACGGGCAAAAGATGTGGATTACCAACGGTGGTTTTGCAGACTTACTAACGGTTTTTGCCAAAATAGATAATGACCGAATTCTGAGTGCTTTTCTTATTGAAAGTAAAACCGAAGGTGTATCTTTTAACCCCGAAGAACACAAAATGGGCATCCGTGGTTCATCTACCCGCCAGATATTTTTCAATGATGTGAAAGTTCCTGTTGAAAATCTTTTGGGTAAACGCGGTGAAGGATTCCGTATTGCTTTGAATATTTTGCATGTCGGTCGTGTGAAATTGGGTGCCAGTGTACTTGGCGGTATGCGTGTTGCCATTAACCATTCTGTAAATTATGCCAACGAACGCAAACAGTTTGGACGGTTCATTTCTCAATTTGGAGCCATCAAAAATAAATTGGCAAAACAAGCGATTAAACAATTTTCTACGGAATCGGCTGTTTACCGGACCAGTGGTGATATTAATACGCTTGCCGAAGAGAACATTAAAGATGGTATGGAAAAAGGTCCTGCAGAAATAGATGCCATTGCCAAATATGCTATTGAGGCGGCTATATTGAAAGTTTATGGTTCCGAAGCACTTGATCTTGTCGTTGACGAAGCTGTCCAAATTTATGGAGGCATGGGTTTTTCTGCAGAATCACCGGTGGACAGATGTTATCGTGACTCCCGTATTAACCGGATCTTTGAAGGTACAAATGAAATTAACCGGATGGTTATTATTGATACTTTTATGAAATTTATCAAACGCGGTGATTATGATGTTTTTGGAGCAGGTGAAAAATTGCTAAACAGCAAAGATAAAATTCAACGACAGAAAGGTGACGGTACTTATTTTGGTGACCATCTTGCACAAATTAAAAACTTTAAACAAGTTGCTGTCATACTATTAACTGCAGCCAATAACGAACTAAAACGGGCTTTGGGCAGTGAACAAGAAGTGATGATGAGCATCTCGGATATTTTAATTCAACTTTACATTGCCGAATCAACCATTCTTCGGATTCAGAAAATGGAAGCAGCGAATAATTCCAATTTCAATCTTTACAAGGCAATGGGCGATATTGTTGTTTATGAAGCTTCGCAGATTGTTCGCAATAAAGCATTTGATGCAACAAACTCTTTTGCCGAAGGCGATTTGTATGATGCCTTGATAAATAATATTGCAGGATTGGTGAAAATACCAAAGATGAATATTAAGGAGTTGACACGGCAAATTGCTGATAAAATGATTGAAGAAAATAAATATTGTTTCTAGTTGCCGTACGATTGTATCGTGTGGTAAAGATGAGGCTGTCTCAAAAGTAAATAAGATGGTCTCTTTTTTCTTTTAAGATTTTTTTAGGGAGTAAAACCAAAACAACAAAGCTCGCTAATGGAACAGCTTAACAATATCGTTGCCATTAGCAAAGACTACCAGTGTGAGTAGAATGATTAGTCCTACAATTTGTGCCCGCTCCATAAATTTGTCGCCGGGTTTTTTGCCGGTAATAATCTCGTAGAGCAGAAACATCACATGTCCGCCATCAAGTGCCGGAATAGGTAATACATTCAAAACTGCCAGCATAATGGACAGAAAAGCCGTCAATCCCCAAAACGATTGCCAATCCCAAACGCCGGGGAAAATTTTCCCAATGGCAATAAATCCACCAACCGATTTGTAAGCACCGGTACTCGGGCTGAAAATTAATTTCAGCTGTTGAATATAACTCTTGCCTACTTCTATTGTCCTGTGAATACCTGCAGGAATAGCGGCAAAAAAGGAATAATTAATTTTCTTCAGCTTGAAGATTTTGCTGAGGTCTTTCCCAATTTCAATTTTCACACCTATCATACCATCTTCGCCTACTTTAACGGGAATATCAAGCGTGTTTCCGTTACGGACTACGGTAATAACTATTTTTTTAGATCGATATTTACGCATTGATAATCCATTGTTGTCAAAGAATTTATCTTTGCCATTAATTTTAATAATCTTGTCACCTGCCAAAAAACCTGCTTTGTCTGCCGGCTTACCTTTAAAGACTTTCCCAATTACCCAAGGAATTCTTGGGGCTATAAATTTTGGGTCTTTCAATAATTTTGGAATTAGGTCTTTATTTATAGGAATTTCAATCGTCTTTCCGTTTCGTTCCACCTCAATGGTTTTGGGATTATCCAGCACGATAACGGCAGGTATTTTTCTAAAATTATCTATGGCTTGATGTCCGACAGATATAATTTTGTCGCCATTTTGCAAACCGAGTTCTTCGCCTACGGAATCAACCATAATGCCGTACGATACATTTTGTGTCGGCAGATATTCTTCGCCCCATGTCCACATTACCATGATATAAATGACGAAAGCCAGTAAAATATTTACCAAAATACCACCGAGCATTATTAGCAGTCGTTGTCCGGCAGGTTTAGAGCGGAATTCCCACGGTTGCGGCGGTTGTTTCATTTGTTCTTTATCCATTGACTCGTCAATCATACCGGAAATTTTAACATAGCCGCCAAGTGGTAGCCAACCGACACCATATTCCGTTTCACCTTTTTTTATTTTAAACAGCGAAAACCACGGATCAAAGAACATATAAAATTTCTCCACACGGGTTTTAAATAATTTAGCAAAGAAAAAGTGTCCCGACTCATGCAAAATGATGAGGATAGATAAACTTAACAAGAGTTGGGCTATTCTAATAAAGGTTTCCATCTACAATTTTATTTGTTTAATAATTTGTTCCGCCTGACGGCGTGCTTCCATATCGGAAGCCATCAGTTCTTCAAATTTTGGCTGACGAAGATACGACACTTTATTTAATGTTTTTTCCAAAACCTCAAAAATATCGGTAAACCGGATTTGTTCCGCCAAAAATGCAGCTACGGCAATTTCGTTGGCAGCATTAAAAATACAAGGCATATTTCCGGATTTTTCCAAAACCTCATAAGCTATTTTAATACTCCTAAAAACTGTTTTGTCGGGTTTTTCGAATGTAAGTTGCGGATAATCGGAAAAATCAAAATCGGGGAAGTTATTGGGCAGCCGTTTAGGAAACGACAAAGCATATTGAATGGGTACACGCATATCGGGCAACCCCATTTGGGCTTTAATACTGCCGTCATAAAATTGCACCAAGGAATGGATAATGGACTGTGGATGCACAATGATATCAATCTTTTCGGCAGGCACATTAAACAGCCAGTGTGCTTCTATTACCTCCAATCCTTTATTAACCATAGATGCCGAATCAATGGTGATTTTATTTCCCATATCCCAGTTAGGATGTTTCAAGGCATCAGCACGGGTTTTTCCCTGTAAGCTTTCAAATGTTTCTCCGCGAAACGGACCGCCGGAAGCTGTCAGAATCAGTTTTTTTACTTCGTTGGGATATTCTCCTGTCAAACACTGGAAAATGGCAGAATGCTCGGAATCAATAGGAATAATCGGTGTCTGATATTTTTGTGCCTCTTGCATTATGATCTCGCCGGCGACCACCAGCGTTTCCTTATTTGCCAAGCCAATGGTTTTTCCTGCACGGATAGCGTTTAGCGTTGGCTCCAATCCTGCAAAACCGACAATTGCCGTTAGCACAAAGTCTATTTCGCCGGATTCTACAATTTTGTTGATACTTTCTTTGCCGGCAAATACTTTAATAGGTTCCGAAGCCAAAGCATCTTTTACTTTTTCGTACTGTGATTCATCACCGATGATAACAGTGTCCGGGTGAAATTTTTGTGCTTGAGCAATAAGCAAGTCAGCATTGTTTTGTGCCGTCAGCACTTCCACAATAAATTGTTCGGGATGTTGCTCCACTACTTCTAATGCCTGTGTTCCTATAGATCCCGTAGCACCGAGAATAGCAATTTTTTTTTGTTCCATGGTCTTATTTAAACGAAATATATTCTTCGGCATTGAGCGGTGTTCCGTTTTGCCACAATTCAAAATGCAGATGCGGACCGGTAGATAATTCTCCTGTATTTCCGACTGTTGCAATTGGTTGTCCGGCAACAACTTTATCGCCTTCTTTCACAATGACATCTGCTAAATGTTTGTAGGCAGTAATAATATTATATTTGTGCTGAATCTGAACGGAATAGCCCGTTGCTGCTGCCCACGAAGCATTGATAATTGTTCCGTCGAGTGCTGCCAAGACCAGTTGACCAGGCGAAGCAACAATATCGGTACCCAAGTGGTTTTGCGACGGATTAAACGGATTGGAGACGACACCTTTTACCGGTGGAAAGAAATTTAGTTGATAAAGATTGACCTGTGCCTCAATATCTGTATTCCCGGGTTCGGTTGAGAACATTTCTTGCTCTTCAATTTTTTGCCGCAACGATGAATCTTCCGGCGAAATCACATTTTTTATTTGTGGAAATTTAGGACTTGAGTCGCCAACAATTTTAGGGTTGTAATTATTTAAAGAATCACCTTTCAAAACCTTTATGAGGTTTGTGATGTATTGATTTTTCATTTCCAGCTGTTGCCGGATAGAATCAAGCATTACATCGTTTATCCGCATGGTGGTAATAATTTCTTTTGTCGGATAGCCGGGGATAAGATATTTTGCCGGAGTATATGATATGATAAAAAAATCTAAAATAAACAATACGATGAAAACGAACAGTGCCAACCACCATACTTGAACTTTTGTGTATAAGATTCTTGAAATCTCTTTATAGGCACTGTCATAGAAAACGGCAATCCTTTGTTTCTTATCCTTTTTTAGCTCTTCCATTTAAGTAAATAAAATAAACGAACAAAAGTAGTATTTATTTTTGACTTAATTTAATCCGGAAAATTCATGGGATTTTTTATAATTATCCCTACTTTTTTAGAATTCCTTTTAATTCTTATTCTATTATATAATACAGAATATCAGATAATCATAGAGATATATTTTGATCATATATTTTTTTATTTGGTTCTCTCAAGAAAAATATTTTACCTTTGTAAGTTGTTAATTAAAAAAATTAGGTGTGAAAAAGATTTATTTTTTAGCTGTTTTGGCATTTTTAACGACTACTATTTTTGGACAAAGTTTAAGAATATTGGATACAAATAATGTGGATGTTTCCGGAACGACTGTTACGGTTAGTGGAACTGTATTAGATGATTCTGCGTCTTACCATGCTCATATTCAGAATGTTGACAGTCAAAGTGTTCAAATCTTAATTTGCAAACATATTATTTATGAAAACGGACTTGAAAGAGACTCTTTTTGTTTAGATGGTGCATGTTATTCTTCTGATACAATTCCTTCTCCAGTAAATATTGCTGACAGTACGATTGATTCAACATTTAATGCCACTATTTGGATTTCCGATGCCGGTGTTTCAGAAATAAGATATACTTTTTGGGATAAAAATAACCCTTCAGATTCAGTTTTCGTTATTGTAAAATATGATATGACTGCTTTTGGGCATAATTTAAGGGTGTTAGATACGAATAATGTAGATGTTTCCGGAACAACTGTTACGGTTAATGGAACTGTGTCAGATGGCATGGTATATTATTATGCTCATATCCAAAATGTCGGCAGTCAAAATATTCAGACTTTGGTTTGCAAGCATGTTATTTATGAAGATGGACTTTCAGGAAATACATTTTGTTTCGGTTCCTCATGTTATTCTTCCGATACGGCTGCTAATCCGGTAAATGTTGCCAGTGGTACAATTGATTCAACATTTGATGCCAGTATTTGGATTTCTGATGCCGGTGTTTCAGAAATAAGATACACTTTTTGGGATAAAGATAACCCTGCAGATTCGGCTTTCGTTATTGTAAAATATGATATTGCTGTGGCCATAAGTTACCTTGAACCGGATGGTAATTTTATCAGTAAACCTTATCCTGTTCCGGCTACGGATTTTGTTTCATTCGATTACAACTTCAATACTTCTAAAGAACTGATAATATATGATATTACAGGTAAAGTTATTTTACAAACGATATTAGATCCAAAACAAAATCAACTAAAGATTCCTGTTAAAAATCTAAATCCGGGAATTTATTATTATTCGATGATGATCAATAATAATAAGAGAGTTATGGATAAATTTGTTGTAAATTAAAGAAAACATTGAAAAACATTCAAACTTTTTAATACCATTCGTAGAAATCTTATAAGTTTTTCGAACTAATAATTTGACACAAGGTAAAAGTTTTCTTGACCCTTTATGTTATACCATTTACTAATAT
>JALTEO010000280.1 GCA_027073875.1 Bacteroidales bacterium | reverse complement strand
CATAAAAATCATTATTTTTTTCATTAAAGCGGAATATTGTATAAAGAGGAGACATTACTCCTGTTTTACCCATTCTATTTTTAGATATTGGACCTACAGGTGCATGTACAGAAATTCGAGGATTATATACATAATCACCTTCTTCAACCAAGTAATAATTTTCTAAACTTTTTTTATCCGCAATGTCTTTATCAAAATAGGCTCTTTGGTCAACTATTCCATCAGTTGCAGAATTTGTAAATACCGTGGTAATTCTACCATCTTTATTTTTTGATAATACTCTTTTGGATATCTGCTTTAGTGCTAGTTCCACCCACTCCCCATCATCCTTAAACTCCGGAAAACGAAACTTAGGCACTTTCTCACCCTCTTGCGGAAACAGGTTTTGCATCAGCCCTTTTTTGTGGTCTTTGAGGGCATGCAGTTTATCCTTGTGGGCGCTTATCAGCTCATCGAGAGAAGAAAGACAGGAGGCGATTTTTTGTTGTTCTTTTTCGTTTTCTGGGAATTTGATAGAAATAGCCTTTAAATCTGAGTTGTAGAGCCTTTTAATTACACCACCATCTGATGTTTGCCAATTCACAATTGAATAGCAATAGTAGAGAAATTCATTTGACACTTCTTTCTCATCATGTCCTAACCAAACAATATTCGAATCTTGAAAATAGGCAGGTTCTCCATCATAAACAACAAATCGTCCAATTGTGCCTGACGCAGAAATTAGAATATCTCCTTTGTTAGGAAAATTATATTTTGCTTTAAACTCATTAAATAACTCGACCGAGATGTATGAATCAGGTTCCTTTCCGAAAGTTCCTATTTTGTAAAAAGGAATTCCATTATCAGGATTGAGTGTTGTTTGGTCTTTAAAAATCCTTTTACACATTAAAGGTTCTCCAACTTGACCGAGCTTCTTCTTCACCCACTCCCCATCATCCTTAAACTCGGGGAAACGCAGTTCGGGTATTAATTTATTCTCTTTACGCATCTTTTCCCTTTAGTTTAAGTAAATTATTGTCAGCCAAAAGGATTTTCATCTGGCTAATGGCAATTTGGTTTAATTTAAGCAAGCGTTCGGCTTGCGGCATGCCTTCGTTAATAAAAACCGCATTCAGGTTTTCGAGGTTTGCCAGGCATACCAGTTGCGAGACATTGGCATAATCGCGAATATTTCCCTTTTTATCGGGATTTTCATCACGCCATTGCCCCGCTGTTTTACCAAACAATGCCATATTGAGCACGTCGGCTTCGTTGGCATACACAAAGTTTATCTGTTTTTTACTCAGGTTTGTAGGTATCAGGTTTTGTTTTATGGCATCGGTATGGATTCGGTAGTTAATTTTTGCCAACTCACGTTTTGCTGACCATCCCAAAAGTTTTTGTTCTTCTTCTTTAAGTCGTTGAAATTCTTTTATCAGGTAAAGCTCAAATTCTACGGATATCCAACTGGCAAATTTAAAAGCGATATCTTTATGCGCATAAGTACCGCCATATCTGCCTGCCCTTACAATAAATCCTCTGGCATTTGTTTTATTTACCCATTTTTGTGGTGAAAGCGTAAAAGCATTTAGTCCTGCCTGTTTTCTAAACCCCTCGAATTCGAGGGGTTTAAAATGCGGATTATACAGCGTTTCCCAAATACCTAAAAACTCAATGGTATTTCGGTTTCGCATCCAGTTTCCAATCACGGCACTGGTATCATTCGTTTTGTATTTGGCTATATCGGTAAGCGAAATATAATCTTGCTCGTTTGCCGTAACAACAGCAATTTCATTTCCCTTAACTTCTATCTTTTTATTTTTCTTATTCATCGATTTTCAATTCTGATAGTTCATGTTTAGCTAATTTATTAATAATTATCCATTTTCAGTTTTTCAATTATATCCCCGGCATCCATTTCCAGTTTTGAAAAGGCAAACCATTTTTTACCGGCATCTTTCAGGCTTGCGCCAAAATGGTAAACGGTTTTACGGTCGGTAATTAAAAAACGGTCGTGTGCGGTGCGTAGTTTTTTTAGCTCTATTACAGGGTATTGTTG
>JALTEO010000279.1 GCA_027073875.1 Bacteroidales bacterium | reverse complement strand
GATAATCTCAAACGTGATCGGTGTTTCAAGCTCTACACTTCTCAAGGATTCACCAAAACTTGCGACGAAGAACGTTATGGGCTCTCTTTCCTCATTCGGAATGCTTGATGGCTTAACAAAAGATACGGTATCGAAAATTCAGGATGCGTTGAATAAATCGTTTGAGGATGGTTACAGTGAACGTTCTTTGGAAAACGACTTGGAAACTTTTATCGATAAAGACGATGCCGAATCGATAATGGACGTTGTGAAGATGCAAATTCCAAATGTCATTCAAGCGCTCAAAAGTGTTTACGCTGAAAGTATGATAAGAGAGCATGTGAAAGGTCTCTCAAATTCGCAAATCCATGAATTGGCTTTGGGGCTTTCAGATAACAACGTAGCCGTTTCGAACAAAAATGGGAAATATTCTTTTAAAACGAAAATAACCGGTATTCCAATAGTGTACAACCATGTATCGGACATGCTTTTCAACGCTCAATACGAATCAATGGTCATATCTGCAATAGTGGTGCTTATTCTGATTTCCTTGCAAATGTCTTCTGTATGGCTTGGATTACTTGGCTTAATACCGGTAATTCTAACGGTTCTTTCCAACTTCGGGATAATGGGCGCCTTTTCAATACCTTTGAATACGGTTACGATTTCCATAGCTTCCATGACTTTTGGAGTTGGTGTGGACTACGCAATTCAGATTTTCAGTCGATTCAAAGTCGAGATGCTGAAGGGCAATGGCGTGAGGGGCTCTCTCGTAGAGGCAATTTCAACGTCTGGGAAGGGGCTGTTTTTCAATTCTTTGGCTGCCTCAGCCGGTTTTGCTACCATGTTTTTCTCGAACATAGGAGGTTTGAGAGAATTCGCGATTCTTTCAATATCCACAATGATCGTTTCATTGGTTTTGACGTTGCTCATACTTCCTTCTGTACTCTCTCGTATTCCAGGAAGGTATTACAAAAAAATCTTTAAGGTAAAGGAGTGATTTTTCATGAAAAAATTGGTAATCCTGTGTACGATGTTCTTGATGTTACTGTCAGTGGTCTCTTTCGCCATAACAGGTCAAGGGGTGGCCGACAAAGTAAAAGCTGTGAATTCGAATTTCAAAACTCAGAAAGCCGATATGGAAATGATCATATCCAACAAAAATTCTCAATCTAAAGATTATCAACTTGTCATCTACGTCTACAACTTTTCAAGTAAGGATTACGGCTTCATTCGCTTCACCTCCCCAGCCCAGGTAAAAGGCATCTCTTTTTTGAGCAAAGGCGAAGAAACTCAATATCTTTACATGCCAGCATTCCATAGGGTACAGCGCATGGCCGGCTCCTCCAAAGAATCCAAATTTGTAGGCTCAGATTTTACTTTTAACGATCTCTCACTGATATACGAGCAAAAGGAGAGTGGAAAATACAAAACGGTTCTGAAATCTGAGAACGACGCTGAATATGTACTTGATATCGTTCCAACGACGTCAGATTCACAGTATTCCAAGATCGTTATGATCGTGGACAAAGCGCATCTTCTTCCAACAAAAGTGGATTTTTACAAAAACGGAAAAATGTACAAAAGCATGACGAGCTCTGGATTCGAAAAAATCGAAAATCATTGGATCGTCAAGAACATAGAGATGACGATGGCTGATGGGAGTTCCGAAACGATTTTGAAACTTTCGAAAATAAAATTCGATCTGCCAATTCCTTCATCATTTTTCTCAATTAGAACTTTGATGAGGCCTATTTTAAGGTACTGAGGTGATCGGTGTGAAAAAGACATTCCTGTTTTTAACGTTGACAGTTTTAAGCGTTGTGGCGTTTGGGGCGCCACAACTTTCAGGAAAAGCGGATTACATAATGCGCTACACGAATGGAGAACTCATTCAGGAGATAAGAAATTTGAATTCTTCCACCATAAGTGTAGGAGATAATTTCGTTGGGAAAATTTCGTTTAGCCTTTACGAATCAAACGCAATAGCCGATAATTTTGCAAAATACGTTCATGCGCCAATCTTGTCTCAATCCTCAATGGCCAAACTCGTCTTCAATGAGTTTTACCTACAATACGAAGGCAAAAACGTTGAAATTACCGCTGGAAAGTATTACACGGGATGGGGAACAAGTCCTTTGGCAAATCCAATTGATCTGTTGTCGCCATACGATTTCACAAATGCTTTTGATTCACCTACAAAACTGTCGGTAGAAGGTGTAAAAGGGGTAGGCTATTTTGGTAACTCTCAGGTAGAATTGAATGTGGTGCCAGAATTCTCACCAGATCTTCATCGAACGGTACCTGCGACTTTTGAAAATGTGATGCCGAAACCTGAGAACATGCAGTTGGGCGCGAGATATCAAACGAATTTTGGAGATTACAGCATTTCAATAGACGCTTACCATGGATTTGTACACGCTTACGTCCCAATGGGTGGAATACTCAAGCATCCACCGTTGACTGGAATTGGTGGAGAATTCAGTGGACCCCTTCCATTCGATCAGAATTACGGGTTTTACGGCGAGGGCATGTATCTTTTTTGTGGAAACACTTCAAATACAACCGGACTCATTGGTGTTAACGGCTTTGGGGGCGATTACAATTGGGGAATGGAGTGTTCCAAAGGCTTACCTGGGCAATCACCGTTTGATCTTGAAGACGTTTTGACGTTGTACGGTACAAAAAACTTCACAAGTGAGATTTCATCGAAAGCTGTTTTGTCCTTTGGGAAAGATGGAGATTCGTATGGGGCATTTACAAGTGCGGAAATGGACTTTCAGCCAGTTCAAAATTTGAATTTATCCGTTGGACTTAGCTTTGCAAAGGGGTTGAAAGGTACAGATTACTTCAAAACAAGCGAAAAAATGAATTCTCTGTATGCAAAAGGGACGGTGTATTTTTGATATAATGAGAACATGGAAATGTCAAAAAGACTGATAAAGCGCTATTCAAACAGGAAGCTTTACGATACCATATCCAAGAAGTTCATAACGCTTAAAGACATAGCAAAATTCATAAACAAAGGTGAAGGTGTGCGGATCATCGAGAAAGAAAGTGGAAAAGATGTTACTTCCTCAATAACCGCGCGCCTTCTTCAACAACATTTTTCAAAAAAAGAGGGCTTGCTTGATATAAGCGAGAAATCGCCATTGGAACTCATAAAAAAGCATGTGAGTGTGTTGAAGGCGAAGCGTGCTTTAGAAGTGCTTTTGGATTTGATAAACCTTCGTTCCAAAAATAGAAAAATGCTGGGCGAGATAATAGACGAGCTCATTGAAGAAGGTTTTTTGAACAAGAAAATGGCTTTGGAAGCCGAAGCGGAAATATGGAAGCTGTTGTCTGAGAGAGATGTTCTTATAGAATCGGAAGTCGTTGAGAGAATGAAGAGACGCTTGAAAGAATTGGGATATGTGGAAAGGGAAAAATACGATTGGCTGCAAAAAGAAAATGCCAAGCTCCGCACTGAGATAAAAAGACTAAAAAGTGAAAGGTGGAACAAAAATGATATTCACTTTGACGATGAATCCAAGCCTTGATAGGTATCTGTACGTTGATAAATTGATCGAAGATGATACGGTCCGTGTGGAAAAGTACGAAGATTACGCTGCCGGAAAAGGGATAGACGTTTCAAGGGTCATAAAAGAAATCGGTGGCACTTCCGTGGCGATAAGCCCACTTGGGGGAGAGAATGGGGAGAAGATCTCTTTCATGCTCGACGGAGAGGGAGTTTTGTACGCCGCTGTAAGGGTGAAATCCGAAACGAGAATGAACGTCATAGTCCAAACTCCTAAAAATCAATACAGGATGAGCCTTCCAGGCCAAAACCTTTCGAGTGCGGAATTCTCACTGATCATGGATATGATCAACGCCACGATCAGGGAAGGGGATACATTGGTAGCCTCTGGGAGTTTGCCCACAGGATTTTCGCCCAGCCTGTACGCCAAAATCGTCAAAGTTGCCAAATCCAAAGGAATAAAAGTTTACGTTGATACCGATGGAGAAAACCTTAAAGAAGCAGCGAAAGAAAGCCCCAACGGAATAAAACCTAACATTTACGAACTCTCCAGACTGTTAGGCCGAGAATTGAAAACAGATGAAATTCCAAGCGCCATACGTGAAATAAGTCGAACTTATGGCATAGAAGATGTTCTTGTCACCCTTGGCAAGAGCGGTGCAATTGTTTTTTCTGATGGGAAAATGTACAAAATCAACCCCCTTGACGTTAAAGTCGCGAGCACCGTAGGCGCAGGTGATTCTTTTCTCGCAGGGTTTGTGTACAAAAGAGAGGAATCACTCGTTGAAGCTTTAAAATTGGCTGCAGCGTGTGCCACTGCAACGGTTATGACGCCAGGGACTACTTTGTGTTTGCGCAAAGACGTTGAAGAGCTTGAAGATAAGGTGAAAATCGAAGAGATGTGATCCGAAGTTGTTGACTCATTGGACTTATTGGGGTCGGGTCTTGAAATACAAGTTTTCTTAACATTGGGAATCAGTAATAAGTGAGAAGTAAGTGGTAAACAGTGAGAAGAAAAATCATTAACACACAAAATTTGAGATAGGCTCGCAATTTCTTGACATAACCTTAGGTGTACTCTAAAAACCCCAAAACTTTACCATCATTTTGCACCTCCACGGCGTTTCAATTCCTCTTAGGTACTCTAAAAACCAATCCTTTGAGAACAGACACAGGATGGATTTCAGAGTTTCAATTCCTCTTAGGTACTCTAAAAACAATTAAAGAGGCACTATAATCAGTGCCTCCAATGGGTTTCAATTCCTCTTAGGTACTCTAAAAACCATAAAACCTTCGGTTTCGACGGATGTAATAGGCTAGTTTCAATTCCTCTTAGGTACTCTAAAAACCAAATTATCTCGGCGATTGAAGGATTAAAAAACAGGTTTCAATTCCTCTTAGGTACTCTAAAAACACTGCAGCCTATGGAAACGTAAAGAACATCTTTGGGTTTCAATTCCTCTTAGGTACTCTAAAAACTCAAAAGCAAAAAAGGGGGTACTCAAAAATGGATTGTTTCAATTCCTCTTAGGTACTCTAAAAACGAAGAAAACCCCCGCTGGGGTGTAATGAAAGGAGGGTTTCAATTCCTCTTAGGTACTCTAAAAACTGAAAGATGATGAAGTTCGCAGGAGTGCTGAAAGAAAGTTTCAATTCCTCTTAGGTACTCTAAAAACGATGTATATCAATTCATTGAAGAGATGAAAACATATTTGTTTCAATTCCTCTTAGGTACTCTAAAAACAAAATCATGGCGTGCAACTCTTGGGAAGTATGCCGGTTTCAATTCCTCTTAGGTACTCTAAAAACAGAAATTTCGTTGATAGTACCACAGTTTGGACATTGTTTCAATTCCTCTTAGGTACTCTAAAAACATTGTTCGCACTTGATTGAAGAACCCTACGTCGAAGTTTCAATTCCTCTTAGGTACTCTAAAAACAAAAGATTTACACCGTGGAGGAATTGGGGATACTGCGTTTCAATTCCTCTTAGGTACTCTAAAAACTTCTTCAACCTGGCTTAATTCATCGTAGCATTTGTGTTTCAATTCCTCTTAGGTACTCTAAAAACTCTTCAAGCCCATGAGTTTTGTGTTGTCAACGACAACGGTTTCAATTCCTCTTAGGTACTCTAAAAACGAATGCTAAATTCAGCTACTACACGTCTAAATCGTTTCAATTCCTCTTAGGTACTCTAAAAACTCTTCCGTCTTTGAATATTTCTCTTGTTCTTTTTATGGTTTCAATTCCTCTTAGGTACTCTAAAAACTCGCCGAGATGACTATAAAACAAGGATTATATTATGATTAAAGCGATTAAGTCGAAACTATATTTCAAATCTGTATTCTGCGAGAATCCTTGTAAGCAGTACAATTATTCCACAAAAAATTGTCTCGTCGATCTTCCGTCTTTTTTATCTTATCATAGATCGACGTCATAAAATTCCTTCATCACTAACTCCTTTTTTGTCTATTCCAAGAATTTCGAGATCCATACTATCCTTTATCCTAAACTTGTAGATTCTGATGGAGTCCTCTTCATCTTTTATTATCCTTTTTAGAGCACTCTTGAGTTTTTCCAGATTGGCTTTTGATATTTCTCCCTCAAAGACAGAATTTTGAACCCAATCAAGATATTTTCTTGATGTCTTAAGAACTTTATTCACACGTTTCTCACAGATGTCGTAAACCAGAAGAACATACATTTTTCATCCCCTGTAAGGTTTATAATCTTTTTCCCCCGTTATGTGTTTTTCTAATTTATAAAGCTCGAGTCTTATGAGGTATCTATATGAGACTTTTCTTTTCAAAGTTGGATGGTTCAGAGTGGTTTTCAAACGTTCGTCATACCCTTTGATAAATATTTCTTTGCCTTTGTCGTTTAAATATATTCCTTCAAGATGCTTGGAAAAATGTTCTCTTTTCAGCTGTTTTTTGTTTATAAGAGAAAAAATCAACCTGTCAACAATCAGTGGTTTAAAGATCTCAGCCACATCGAGATTGAGAGAAAAGCTTCTAAAATTTGTTGAATGCAAAACTCCAATTCTTGGATCTAAATGTGTTCTGTAAATTTCTCCAAGCACGGTGGTGTATAGCATAGAATTTCCAAAGCTTATCAAGGCATTCAATCTGTTAAGAGGCGGTCTACGTGTTCGAGATACAAACTCAAAACTCTTATTTCCCACAATCAAATCAAAACATTTGTAATACTCATCTCTAAAATTCCCTTCGATAGCCATGGATTCGTCAATATTTTTCATTTCGCCAAGATGTTCGCTTAGATTCGATAGTAGTTCTATCTGAGCTGATAATTCTTTTCCCCTTCTGTTGTAGTACTTCAAAACTTCCAACATGTTCATCATAGAACCATATATGAAAGCTTTTGCAAGGTTCAAACGTTTTCCATGATTCATGTAGAAAAGGGACTGTTGAAGCACTAAATACCCAGAGTTAAGATATTCCCTGGGATAATATGTTCCCGAATAATAGTCATAGTTATTAAAAAAATGTATCGGAATTTTTTGTCGTGTCAAAAATTCGAGAACCCTTTTGTTCAAATCAAGTTCACCAAAAACAAATATGCTGTCAGTTTGTTCGACAGGCAGATGAATCTTTTTCTCACCTTCTTTTTCGAAAACGAGACTGTTGCCATTTCGTGACAATTTTCCAGATGAAAATAAATATAATGTACGTTTCACGCTATCACGCCCAACAATAAGTATAAAATGCGCAATTTTTGCACGATGATTGTTTTCTTGAAATAGAAGGTATAGGACCTTTAACAAGAATTTTTATGTCTTTGCACATTTTTTCTATTCGTTTTTCTTCATCCAGGGTAAGGATAACTGGAATACGTTCTTTTTCTTTCGGTACTAACAGAATTCCTTCGGCTTTAACTCCCATGTTCTTTAACCTTAAGAGGTAGTACAGCAATTGATCTTTAGCACCTTTCAAAGAGTGGCTCGATTTTTTGATCTCTCCTATGATTGTTTTACGATCTTTGTTTTGAACAATGTCAAGTCGCATATTATCTATTTGTACATCTCTTTCGCCTTTATTTTCATAACTTGTTTCATGGATCAATCTTCCCAGTTCAATGAACACATTGTCTTGTTCTGGTATTATTCTGTGAGCCATTAACCACGCTTCTCTTTTGCAATTTGAGTAGGATAGGATTAACGTTCCAGTGATTTCAATGTCAATAAATATCCACCTCCCCTGAATGGAAGCCTGTGTCTTTATCGTAGTAATTATCAAGTTGGTCATTAGAGACGTAATAAAAACCGTTAACAAAAGGAGGTAAATTAAGATCTGACCTTGCTGGCACAGAAATTACGTAATCATAGAATTTCTTTTTGATGGTTAAAAATTCCTTCCTACGCTTTTCGAAATCTTTTATTGATACAATCTCTTGATACTTTTCCCACACCGATTGAGCGTCCTCATCTAACTCTATGAAAGTGTCCACTTGCGGATAACTTTTTTCGATCAGTTTAAAGGCCGATAGTTCATCAAATTTCAATTTCTCAACTTTTTTGAGAATCTCCTTAGATTTATCTTCACTTTTTCCGATATTTACCCGTTCAAAGTAATCTTGACTTAAGTAAAGAAATCTACTTTCTTCTATTCTTTCTTCGATAGCTGTTTTGAGTACTTCTTTTGTCTTAGAGATAAGGAAATTTTCATAAATGGTGCAAGGGTAATATGTCTTTTCGCCTTTTTTTTCCATTAGAATGAAAAGTTTTACGATACCTTTTTTGTGGTTAAAATTCCTATTGCACCTTCCAGCTGCCTGATTTATTGAATCAAGTGGTGCAAAATCCCTGTAAACAACATCCACATCTATGTCCACTCCTGCCTCGACAAGTTGAGTGCTTACAATAATGCCCCTACTTTTTTTCTTTGACTCCTTGATTCTCTTCAGTCTTTCTTTAGGAACTATGTTTGTTGAAAGATAGTAAAGTTCACGATTGGGGATTTTCAACTCTTTAATGAAATTGTACATATTTTTCGAAGTGTTGATCGTGTTTAGGATGATCAGAAAACTCTTATCACTGTTTTCAACTATGTCCTTTTCTATTATTTTCCGAAAATCTTCAAAACAGATGGCATTCAAATTGGTGTTCAGTTCAACTCTGTTTAAAGCGTTAAAATATTTATCTTTATTTTTAACCAATGAAAATATTTCGCCTTTTGTTTCATCAAAGATCAACGGTTGCGTGGCAGTGATGAAAATAAAGAAGGTGTTAAAATGTTCGGCGAAAAACCCCATTATTTCTTTCAGAAGTAACCAGTATTTATGAGGTATTGCCTGAATCTCATCCAAAATGACGATAGCATTTACCATGTTATGAACTTTTCTTATTGCTCTGTTTTTATTCGAGATCAAAGAGTAGAAAAACTGGATGAACGTCGTTACCACGATTTCTGAATTCCATCCTTCAATTAAAAGTAGGTCTTTGCTTCTATCCTTATCATTTGAGTTCTCAAATTCGTCTTCTCTTCTTGTGTAAAGCACATCCGATAAATGATGATGCTTTAAGAGAATGTCGGAAGTTTGAGATTCTTGGGTGACAACTTTAAAAATATCTTCAAAGACAGAAAAATTTTGATCGATTATGCTAAGGAAAGGAAGAGAGTATATTATTCTTGGTTTGTATCCTTTTTCACTTTCAATTCTTTTTCTTAGCTTTAATGCAAAAGATAGCGCTGTTAGAGTTTTTCCCGTACCGGTTGGAACGTTTAGGGAAAATATTTTATCGCTATCCAGATCTACGTCTCCCACATTTGAAATGACTTCATCGTAAATTTCGTTTCTCATCTTGTTTATCTTTTTGCTCTCATTTTTTTTGAACTTAAGTTTTTTGTATTTATCGACGAGATTTTCATCTACATCTATCCGCTTCACTTTTTTCAGGTTTGCAGCATCCATTTTATCCGCATCAAGAAGTATGGAATATAGTACGAGTGTTGTGAAGTAGAAAAAGAGATTCTCTTCTATATTGCGTATTTGGCGCTTTTCTTTAGAAAAGTTGATTATATATTCTTTTTTATATGACACCTCATCGTAAATTCTAACTGGCTGTGAATCCAATAATTTATTTTTGATCGCTTTCCAATTCAATTTAAATCTTTTGAGTAAAGGATTGTAAATCTCACTCAGTTTGTCGAAGTCTATGGATTTTATTTGTTTTTCCAAGGTTTGGTCATCTGCATCGTCAAATATGATCTCATCATCCGCATTTTGTAAATTCCCGTGGTGTCGTTTCACAACCAGGAAGCTTATTACAGGAAGATATTCGTAATATTTTTCGTTCAAAAGATTTTTGGTTTTCAGATACTCTTTTACGATGTAGTATGTGAAGATCGCGGAGATAAGCCCATGATGTGTTTCCGGCTTGTTTTTCAACTTTGCCTTTTTTATTTCATCTGATTCCCTGATATACTTTTGAAAGTATGTTGTGGCTTTGCCAAAATCATGACCTATACCTATTAAATAGGTAACATCTTTAAGGATGTCCGAATCAACATATACACTTATATTCAATTTTTTCAGTGATAAAGTTTCTTCGCAATAGTTTCCAACATTGAACAGATGATCTTTCAAAAGTTTATCCGGATGGGACTTAAGAACATTATTCGATGAATACGAAATTTTCGCTCATCTCGCTTTCTGTTCTCAAATATGGAGTGTTTAGCTTAACTTCTATGGGCTTTCCATTTCTCTCAAAGAGAAAGTTTCCATATTTTGTGACGATCCTTTCTGTATTCATCTCAATTGGAACTCGAATGGAGAAATATTCGCCCTCATGTTTGAATTTTACTCCTTGTTCTGAAAAGGCCTCAATTGGCAAAATGGAATCAATTTTGATGTACTCTCCATCATTTTCAACACTTCTCACTTTGAATTCACCAACAAACATGAAGTTTGCTATGTTTTCACTCAAGCCAAGGCACGGAGTGTACGTTGACTTATGATTCAGCAAATTTTCTTTCAGTTGTTCATAAATATTTTCATCTGCATGATGAAAGTAAATCCTAAATTTTGGATCTTTCAAGAATTCAAAACCTATTTGCGTTCGTTGTTTTATCAAATTCATTCCAGGACCACTTGCGTTTTTTGTATGTATCAAGTTTTCCGCAATCATCATCTTTTTTACAGGATTTAGCAATCTTAAACCGATTGAAGCTTCGCTTAAAGCGAAATGTTTTAGGTATTCGTTATTCTCTTTTTCCAATCCTGTTATAGCTCCAATCAATCCGCATAACGCGGTGCGTGGTGGAAAGGGAAAAGTGAGAGGGGATGTTGTGGTGTAAAATCTTCTAAAATGTGCGTAATTTCCCCATACATCGAAAATTAAAACTTTCTTTTCCATTCTTGCTTTATTCATCTCTTTTCACTTACCTAAAAGAAGATGGCGTTCTTTTTTATCTCCAGTTCACCCAATCCTTCGATCTTCACTCTATCGTCAATTTTCATATCAACGCTTTCTATCCGATCTTTGTTCTTGTTCAAAATTTCGACTAATTGACTTGCATCTAATACGATCTCCGAGATATCTCGTATCCTCTCTTGATTTAAATTCTCAAGGCCTTTTATGGTGATAAGTCTATCTAAATCACCAATGTGATAATTTTTTTCTTTGTAATTTACTTTCAAAAGCAGTCGTGGCATTTGTCCGACTTTACTCCTTGAAATCAAATTTTTAGTGCCATTCCATAAGCCGTCTAAAAGAAGTTTTACATCTTCTTCTGAAAGATTTGTGTGTTGCGCAGCGTTTTCATTTATGATTCCGTAGAATGCTATTAAAGAGTACGGCAAAATGTCTTCTTCTCTGAATGTTTTTTGGGTTGCACCTTCTTTGGAGGCAAACGCTCCTGTTCCTTTGATGTGTTTAAGCTCAACTTTATGCAATGATCTTCCAATTCTAAATTGGACTGGTCCTGTTAAAGTTATGGATCCGGTGACACTTTTTACTTTGCTTTTTTCCTTTATCTTTAAATCAAGAGGTATGGTGGCACCAAATAGCCTAACGTCTATACACTTACCGAGTATCTTTTCCTTGATCACATTTTTTTGTTTGTTAAAGTCCATGTTTTCGAGTTCATCCACACCCTTTAGAAAATCCTTTGCCCTGAGCTTAGCGTCTTGAATATGTCCTTCTTCATCTGTTATTTCTCTAACAAATATCTCCTCATTTTTAAAATTCATCAGATAATCCCTTATCGTCCTTTTCAGTCTGACGTCAGTTACTATGTTTATGCCGTTTTCCTCATCTATCCTTGGTTTGTTTTCATCTAAAGGATCACCATTTGGATTTGCATCCTTAATGTCGTAAAGGAATAAAATTTCCGATCTGTTCTTTATCATCTCACTCATCTTCTTCACCTCCAGCGTTTTCTTCTTTCTTTGTCTTAAACATATCAGAAAGATTCATGCCAAGCACAAAGTAAAAACTTATCTCATCATTTGAAAGTTTCCAGTCATTTCCCGCCATAATAAAATACTTCGAAATTATTGATTCCAGGCTTTGATAGTAATTTTTGCCGTATTCTTCTAATTTGTTTTGAATTTCAGGTAGGAGCTTTTTAATTTGCCTCTCGTCAAGTTTTAACCCTTTGAGTTTGACCCTAAATGGTGTTGCTCCTCTTTCGTTATATTGAATTTTCAACAAGAGTTGGGCTAAAACGCCTTCAAGAAAAACAGCCTTTTTCGCATCATTGTCAAAGAAATTGCCGAATTTTTCAAAGAAAGAATCGATCCTTTGAGTTATCTCTAATGATGCATTTGATATTTCTTTATTCTCTTCTTCTCCCATGAATTCTCTCATCCCTTTCTGTTTTAATATTCCCAATACATTTAAGTAATTTAATAACATGAATCCTTTTAGAGTAGATGTTTTCGCTTCTTGATTTTCTGCTCCAAACCATTTCTTAGGATCTATAAAAGCATCTCGGATTTTCCTTATGATGAAATTCATCAAGAAATTGTAGCTTACTGGCTTACCTTTGAAAATTTTCCCTGCAATGTCTAAAAAGTATTTGTTGTAAGTTCTGTTATTGCTTACTTTTGGGAAAAAAATCCTTAGGATTCCGAAATTGAATTTCAAAGGTTTTTCGCCGATTTTCTTTTTGTTCTCAAAAACCGGAATCATGTACTTTTTAAAAATGTCGATATCATCTACTGCTTCTTTGACTTTAAATAACCTTCTTAACCGTGAGGGTAAAATATCTTCAACATAGAGAAGAATGTTAAAAACTGTACCATTGTACCCTTTGGGAGCATCGTAAAACATAAAATTAAGGTTCAAGTAGTTTTCTTGTTCGCTCATTAGTCCAAAGACTTCGTTTTCATCTGAAGTCAATTGTTTTATGTTTTCACGTTGGAACTTCGGATCTCGTTGGTTTTCAAAAATTCCAAAGACCTCTTTTTTTACTTTTTCATCGATTCCAAACAAGAATTTGGGAATCAGTAGATACTTGAATCCGTAGAAATTGAAATTCATGTTTTCACCCATATACTTCTTACCGGCTTCGAGTTTTAAAGCGCAGTCCAGGCATACCGGGTAATTTTTCCATGCGTCTTTTTTATGAAATCCTCCACTAATGAATCCGATTTTATCAACAGTGTAAAATTTGTAAGTACCTACAAAACCATAAACTTCTGCTCTTTTTTGATTGCAAACAGAACATATTTTGTTTTCTGATTTTGACGTTGTTCCATCTAAAAAATAAAATCTTTTCGTGGAACTTTTAACCAACAGCCTGCAAAAAATATCGTAATCACCAACATATTTATTATCTATTTTTAGACTAATGACATTATTTTCTTTGCTGAATTTTTCCTTCAAATCTGACAAAATCTTCTCTTTGTTATCTCTGAGGGAATTGCCTATTTTTACCAAAAGATTCTCATCTTCATCATCTGTGAAATTTCGGTGATTTTTAAACCATGGCAATATTTTTACTCTCTCAAACGTTGAGTCAATACTTGTGACCATAGAAGTAGGGGTCGCATCCAAACTATTTGAAGAACCCTTTTTGTAAGCATACTTGTTAAGTTTTTCCTTCGAATACTCCTCAAATTCTACGCCTTTATATGTGAATTTATCGTCTTCTTTTTTGCTCTCAAGAACAATAAATAATATATTCTTGGTGTTTCTGTTGGCTGGATCATCAATTAAAATATTAAGTGGATTTTCAACACTTCTTCCCATCTTTTCAAGGGAATATTCCCCAATTTCTCTTGTAGCTTCGATCATTTAAGATCACCTCACCTCTTCTATCATCCCAAAACCTTGGGCGTTGCGAGCTCCTATTCCCCAATTCAAAGCTATTTTTAACAGCTCTTTATCTCCACTGATTCTGAAGTCTGCATCCCACGCTACTATGATAAAGCCTTTATAATTGATAGCCCTATGTTTAGGTTTTGTGATGGCTCTTATCTCGAAGTTTTCTGGATCTTCGATATCGATTCCCAACGCTTCAGATTTTCTCAAGAGGTTTGCCATTATTTGGCTTGAGAAATCAGACTCATTGGGAGAATAAAAATATGTCTTCTTTTTGCCATCGTGAGAAGTTAAAGTGGAATGTATTGTAACCGGTGAAAGCGTTTCAACGACAATGGAATTATTTTGTGGTGCTGGGGATGTTACCTTCAAATCTTCCAGAATCAACGAATTCCCATTTAAATTTATGGTAGGTGTTTTCAAAAATTCGTTAGCTAAAACTCGCATGATTAGTTCATCAGGGGAGGCTATTTTGAGATTAAGCGAGGAACCAAAAGATATGTATCCGTTTTTAACCTGATATACATTTGATCTAAGTCGCGAAAACACGAATGGCCTGAATTGTCTTTTTCCCGCAACCGGACCAACATCATGAATGTTGGGTAGAATCTTTGAGAGAAGATGGAAAATGGTGGATTGTAAGATATAGTTATAGCTTAAAGGTAAGGTAACTTTTGATGTGCAAGAAAAATTGATTGAAAGTCTCAACCCCATTTCCCCCTTGAATAAGTTGATTACACGGTAAATCAAAAATTATTATAGACCTTTTTTGCTTTTAGGTCAATTTTCCTCGAACTAAGCCATATATATAAAAAAGTGGTATAATGAACTTAAAATATTTGACACAATTTCATATAATGTTTCTAATTATTTTTCATGGCTTTCTGGAATGATTTTAAGAGAAATCTTATATTTCTGTGAAAGGTGAGAACAACATGGATAAATTTACTGTTAAAATTAAACCTTTAACTCCTATATGGACGGGAGATGCTAACAGGCGAAATACGGTTTTAAGAGAAACAGGAATAATTGGAAGCCTGAGATGGTGGTATGAAGTATTGGTTAGAGGATTAGGTGGGAGTGCTTGTGATCCAACTAATGAAAACTTGAGGTGTAAGTTAGACCAAGAAAAATTCAAGAAAGCATTAAATTCTGGCAAATCGTTCCAAGAAGCTTTGAATGAACAGATATGCCCTGCTTGTCAGTTATTTGGATGTACAGGATGGGCAAGAAAATTTAAGCTGGAAGTGGAAGAGATAAAAAGTAAAGGCACGAACAAACCTGAAGAAATTTTATTTAAATTCATACCTCTTAGAGAAATAGATGACAAGGAATGGGCTTTACTCAATTTAACTTTAAATATTGTTGCTAATTATGGAGCATTGGGAGGAAGAACCACATTTAAACCAACTGATGAAGAAAGAAATCAAAATAAACTTCATCATCAAGATTTCGGATTGATTGAGATAATTAGTTCTGATTTAAATCAGTTTTCCTTTACAAGAGAAAAATTAGAAGATTATGCGAAAGATGAAAAATGGAGAAAAATGGATCAGGATAATTTTAAATGGGCGTCCATTCAAAATTTCTGGTGTGTAAATGGAAGATATCTTTCAAGAAAAAACTCAAATGAAAGTTCTTTTAATAAAGTTTTAGGAAGAGAAGAACCAAAAAATCAGGCAAGTCAAACACCGTCTGATAAAATACCAAAGTGGCTTGCTGGCTCTCAAAAAGAAAGTAAAAAGGTATTTAGTTTTAAAAACCCACCAAGGACATTTGGATTTGTAAATCGGACCCTCATAGATTTTAAGCAAATGAAGCAACGATTGGAAGAAGTATGGGTTAATGAAAAAGAAAATAACTGGAAGTTTCTTACAGGAAACGAGATCATAAGTGAAATCCTGGAGGGGTTAAAATGATACATGATTATTACTTGAAGCTGCGATTAGAACCAGATAAGGAAGATAGAATAATCGTATTTGATGAGTGGAGAAAAGAAAATCAAAGAAGATTACAGAAAAATTCTGAAGAAGAAAAATACAAATTATGGTTGGAAGAAGTATTTGCTAAACCACTTGCAGAAATAAAAAGAGAAAGTCAAAATAAATTAAAAGAGGGTAAAAATACAGAGGATTTTTATCCAAATCCAGATGATTTACAAAACTTTCCAGAGAATTCTGCGCTAATAAAAATCTCTTTTACTCTCAAAAAACCATACACAAGCAAGGATGAGGGGGAGTTTCATATTATATATGGTAGGATTTTTGAAAACCCAATTGTCAGGGATAAATTCACCGGGATTCCGATGGTAAGGCCATCAACATGGAAGGGCCATCTCAGGTTTGCAGCTGACAGGGCTGAATGGAAAGAAGAGGAAAAGAAAAAAGAGATTATCAAGCGTCTTTTTGGAACTGAATCTGAAGACGAGAAAGCATTAAAAGGCAGATTATATTTTTTCCCAACATTCTTTAAAAATGAAGCAGAAAGGGATGTCATTACACCATTAAAAAGAGACACCAGAACTCCTGCAAGAGGTCCAATAAACCTTGAAGTTATGAAACTCGGCAGCAAAGGAGAGTTTTATCTTCTCTATATGCTATATCCAAGAGGAAATGGTTTCAAAGAGGAGCAGATTAAAGAGGATCTGGATTTCATCGCAGAGGCTTTGAAACTTATGTTTTATACCTATGGATTTTCTGCAAAGAAGACATATGGGTTTGGTGTGATTGAAGAAGAGTTAGATGAGGGGAAAATTAGGATAAAATTTAATATGGAAATTAAAGAAGAAACATTCTCTCAGTTGAATGAATTGGAAAATAAACTAACCAAGTTATTGGGGGATAAATATGAGTGACTGCCTAAATAAAATTAAAAACAACAGGAAGGAAATATTAACCGGAGAAATTGGAGCACTACTCCATGACATTGGGAAACTACATCCAAATTTTATCAAGACCCAATCCAAAGAAAATATAAGAGGATTACCACATCATGCCAGAGATATTGATAAATTTTTAAATACAACTTTATTGGATCTCATCAAGAAGAATAGCGAATTTGATATAACGATAAATTCAAAGAACACAAATATTTACAATCTCATTACAGAACATCATCGTTTTAAAGACGAAGAAAAAGAAAAGAATGTGGATGAATTAGTTGAATCATTTTTCCGTCCATGCGATCGCAAAGATTCAGCAGATGATAAAGGAATAGTAAGGAAAAAACAGCCCTTAGCTGATACATGGGTATCATCTCCATTTGGACATTTCAAAGAGAAAATAGATTTAAGTTGCCTCCAAAAAAGATTTGAAGATCTGGAAAATAATCTAATTGGGTTGTTTAAAAACTACATTTCAGAAACTATGAATTTAACCCGTTTCAGAGAATCTTTAATAGACACCATAAAAACATCATTTTCCCATGCCCTTGGAGAAACAAGGATACCAGCAAATGATGTTACTCTCTGGGATCACTCCTATTCAACGGCATCTCTGTTTAAATCTGTTTTGGCTGCAATGTCATGTGGTTATAACCTCAATCATGAGAGTATAAAATGGAGGATATTCGGTATTTGCTGGAATGGAATAGATTTCATAAATAAGGGGAGAAAAATTGCGGAAATTCAGGCAAGAGCAAGGATTTTTGAAGATATTAAGAGGAAATTGAAAAGGAAATTTGAAGATGAAATTCCCATAGGAAATGCAATTTATGAGGATACAAATGGAATTTATTTCACATTTCCTGATTTGGTTGATAAATCAAAAAATCTTGCCAAAGAATGTGCAAAAATTGCTTTAGAAACAGTGTATAACGAAAGTAATAACGAGATATGGCCGTCTTTCACTTTAAGCAAAGCATCTTCAACACTTACTATTATCGCTAATGAATTGAAATTTGCATCTGAAAAGAGAAAAATACCAAAAATGACTCCAGTTTTATTTGTTAAAGGTAATGAAGAATGTTTTTTTGAAAATCCTAAAATTGTCACACCTTCCGAAGGTCAAGATGTCTGTCCCATTTGCAGAATAAGACCAAAGGATAAAGATGATGAAAGATGTGAAGTTTGTGAGGAAAGAAGGAAGGGAAGACTATCACAATGGCTTTCAAATAGGAAGGATACAATATGGACTGATGAAGTTGCAGATATAAATAACAGAATCGCTCTAATTTCTCTAAGTTTTAGTCTTGATAAATGGCTTGATGGAACTATGATGGAAACTATATATTCGCAGAGCTTTGAGGACTGGATGGATAAAGAAAAAGAGAATTTGTATAAACTACAAAATGAATTAAAAGATGGGATAAAAAAACGGATTGAAAGATTAGAAAGTGATATTGAAGTAATGAAAAAAGCGAAAGATCAAAGTAGGGTTAAAGACAGGATAAATAAGAAAACCAGAGAAAAGAAAGAATTAGAGCAAAAAATAAAGCACCTTACTTTTATCTTACGCCCAAACAAAGAAACAGCCTACGAGATTCTATATGTATTTTTCGAAATGAAAGATAAGGATAAAGAAATTGCTGCAAAAATTTTGAATACATTCTTCGAAGAAAATATTGGATTAAATAAAAATACTCTTGAAAATCGTTTACATAACATCAAGGGACATATAGATATAGATGAAGGAAGTCTAACTAAAGAAAACCTTGCTCTTGCTACTTATCTTTTCACCCAAAACCCCTCTCCTGCCCGATTATACAGAATATGGAAAGAGACAGAGGAATTCTTTGATTTACTAATCCGAGAGTTTGAAGATAAAATTTACAGCAACAAATGGAAAAGAATAAAGTTTTCTGTGAATTATTCTGATCTTAAACTCAAAGAAGAAAAGAATGTTGAGGAGACTGCACCTTATATAATCCGGATGGATAATTTAGAACCACAGAATATACTGGTCTTTCACAATAAAAACGGAGAATTCTATACTATAGAGTCTCTTGAGAAATTCAGGTTTAACAACAAAACAGGGCCAAATTCCGGATGCAAGCTTGAGAGGTCTTTGTCTCTTGAGAAATTCAGGTTTAACAACAAAACAGGGGAAGAAGCTGTTAAAGAAGCATTAAGCCAACAAGGGCTTGAGTATATTGCTCTGGAAGATAAACCAGATAAAAATCTATTAAAAAATCCCATTGAGCCTAACAAAATAAAAATTAAAGAAAAAGAAACAGAAGAATACTATCCACTAATTGAAATCAACAAATCCCCGCTTTCACTTCGCTTAATAGTTCCTGCCTTAGATTCCATAAAAATCATAGAGCTAATCAAAAAACTCTACAATGAAAGATTTGAAAGAGTGCTGGGCAAACTGCCCTTAAATGTTAAACTACTTGTAGCAAAGAGAAAATTCCCGCTTTATATGCTATTAGATGCAGAAAATAGAATGCTTGAAGAAGAGGAATTCAAAAAACAAAAACCAATGAATCCATGGTGGAATATAGATGGTATGAGAGATGATAGCTACTATGGTCATTATCCTACAAAATCTATAGATGAAAACAAAAAATACACACTTGATGATCTATCAACCATCTCCAGAGGAAAAATATTCCATCTTTATCCGGGATATATTGATTTTGATCTGCTTTTAGGAACGATCGATAGGTACAACATATATTATGAAGAAACAAAAAGAGGTGATAAAGACTATAAACTATATACAGGAAGGCCGTATTATTTCTATGAAATCTCTGAAATGCTGGAGCTGTGGGATACATTGTCATCAAATCTTTCAACCTCTCAGATAAACTTCATTGAAGAAATGCTCACTTCAAAATTAAGGGAATGGAGAAATGTTGAAGATGGAAACAGGCAAAATATTTTCAGGGGATTTGCAGAAACCATATTAAAAGATGCATTTGGCAATACATGGAGTGGGCTAAGAGATGAAACAAAATATTTCCTTATAAATTCAGCCCTTAATAGTCTTTTACTTGATACTATAATTCTTTTCAAACATATAATAAATAGGGACTTTCAAAATGAAGGGTAAAAAGTGATTCACAAATTCACATGGCAGGCAGGAAAGAGAAAAAGAAGCAAAAATTGTGTTGAACATACAAATTGGTCTTTGAAAAGTCTTTTTCAAGCA
>JALTEO010000278.1 GCA_027073875.1 Bacteroidales bacterium | reverse complement strand
CTATTAAACAGGGAAAAAAATATTTTTGGATTGGAACAAGTTCAGGACTAAACAGATTTGATAGAACAACCAAAAAATTTAAATATTTCTTAAAGAAAGACGGTCTCCCAAATGAAACAATTTACGAAATCCAAATCGATAAAAACGATAATTTATGGATGAGTACAAATAGAGGTATTGTTAAATTTGATACCAAGGAGAATAAATTTGTGGCTTACGATAAAGGAGATGGTCTTCAAGGATTGGAATTTAATAATGGAGCCAGTTATCAAAGCAAAGATGGGGAACTTTTTTTTGGTGGGGTCAACGGCTTGAATTCTTTCTACCCTGATTCAATTTATAATAATAATTTTAAACCGGAAATTGCCTTTAATTACTATAAAGTTATTTCTACAAAGACAGATAAACAGAAAAAAACAATTCTGCAGGCAAATGATACCATTGTCTTGAGATATACTGATAAATCTCTAACTATTTATTTCTCTGCACTTGAATTTACGAATCCTAAAAAAAATCAATATAAGTACTTTTTACAAGGGCAAGATAAAAACTGGATAGATAACGGCAACAAGAACTTTGCTATTTTTACAAACCTTGATCAGGGAACCTATACTTTCAAAGTTAAGGGTTCAAACAATGACTATGTTTGGAGTAAAGAAAAACAAATCACCATTATTGTTTACCCACCATTTTACAAAACTATTTGGGCATATCTCATTTATATTGTTGCTTTTGGAAGTATTATTTTCTTCTTCTTCTGGACACGAACCAGTAAACTAAGAATGGACAACCAATTGCTGCGAGCACAACAAACAGCATCTATGGAAATTGCCAAACAACGGGAAGAGCTTCAAATAAAGAACAAAAACATTATGGATAGCATCAACTACGCTAAACGCATCCAGCGAGGTATGATGCCTACAGAATTTCTTTTGAAACATTTTTTCCCGAAATCATTTTTATTCTACCGTCCACGAGATGTTGTCAGTGGTGATTTTTACTGGTTTACCGAAAAAAACAATAAATTCTTTATTGCCGTTGTCGATTGTACGGGACATGGTGTTCCCGGTGCTTTTATGAGCATCATTGGCATCAACTTATTAAATAATATCATTCTTGAAAAAAACATTGAAAATCCGGGAGAAATTCTAAACCTGATGAATCTTGGACTTTATGAAAATTTAAATAAAGAAGTAGATGATATCTCATTGAGGGATGGAATGGATATGTCAATTTGTGTTATTCATAACAGCTCCCATAAAATAGAATATGCCGGAGCTATGAACTCTATTTTCTTAGTCCGTAACGATCGTTTAATTGAGGTAGCAGCCAATCGTTTTTCCATTGGGTCTGCCGAACCCGACGAAAGAGGTTATTACGAAACACATGTCTTCGATTCCCAATCGGGCGATATGCTTTATTTATTTTCGGATGGTTTTATTGACCAGTTTGGTGGTCCTAACGGGAAAAAATATAAAATTCACCGTTTCAGAAAGTTAATTATGGACATTTATAAGAAACCGACAGAAAAACAGGAAGAAATCCTTGATCAGGAGTTTACAAGATGGAAAGGAACACTTGAACAAGTAGATGATATTACGGTTATTGGCTTACGCTTTTAGGAAATGACTCTGATGACAATACAAAAAAATATTATTATTTTTTCAATATTCTTCTTTACTTCGCTTTTTTTATGTGGACAAACAAAAATTCCTTACACCACCGACTACAAATTTAAAGACGGTATTTATTTACAGTTCTCTCAATTTTTATCTAACAAACCCTTGCCAAAAGAATACCTGCTTTCTTATGACAAAAATGATATCTTCTTTTTGCGAAACGCATTAAAAAAAGATACACTTTCGTTTATTGATAATAATGCCGCTATCCAAAAAGTTCCTACAAAAGAAATTTGGGGCTTTGCAGAAAATAATTACTGCTACATCTTTTACAACGGACAATTTAACAGAATCCTAACCATTGGAACTATCGGATTTTTCGTTTCCAATGTTACAGTCACCCGAACCTATTTTAATGACTATTCCATGGTTGGCTATAATGACCCGTTTTATTATCCCGAAAGCAATCAAGCTGTAGAGAATAAAGAACTCCGCCGCTATTTAATTGACTTCACTAATGGACAAGTTTTTCCGTTTGATTATCATTATTTTGAGCAAATTATTTCTGTTGATAAAACGATATTTACCGAATACAGCAACCTACGAAAAGGTAAGAAAAAGAAACTATTAATCCTTTACCTGCGACGATTTAATGAACAACATCCTTTAATGTTACCAAAATAATCTTAATTAATCTTTCGCTTATGAAAAATGTAATACTTTTAATTGTTTTTGCTTTTAGCATTCAAATCTCCAGTGCACAAATTCCTGTGCCTAAACCCGAGTTGATTCAGAAATTTCTAAAAACTACTACCTGCGTTGTTTTAGATGACAACCCTATGTCAGGATATAATATAGCCATAAAAGAAGCTGTGGGAAAATACTGGAAGATTACACCCTATAAGTTTATTAAAACTTCAGCGTATGATGATATGCGGAAAAATCCCGAGTATTCATTTCTAACCATTGACCGGGTATTTTTTGAAAAAGATAAAACCAAGGCACAATACGAATTTTTATGCGTCTCCCTAGGTGGAAAATACCACACACAAAATGATATGCCTCAGATTGCCACTATTCCGCTATCTTATTTTGGTGTGGACGAAGACTCCTATGTCTATAAAATCCCGGCTTTGTTACAGTTTCTTCAAAATCACATTAAATTAATAGAGAAAAATCCTAATCTTAAAAGTGGAAACATCAGAAAATATTACAATTCCCACATTCCTATATCACACAACAAAACACTGTATTTGGTTAAAGACGAATTAAGCAAGGATGTTAACACCGAACAAAAAATAAAAGCCATTTATCCTTATCCGGTTGTTTTAACCGACCGCGACAATTTAGAAACGAAAATATTAGCCGGTGATGATATTTTATTTCTCCACAAAGTAGGACCAGAGGGCACAAAACGCAAAGCCAGATGTTGGATTATAATAATGGGAGCCAAAGATGCACAATTGTATTATTTCAACTATCATATGATAGATTCTAAACATCCCGACGGAATCTTATCAACAGATTTTAAAAAGTTATCAAAGAAATAGTTTAGATTAAAAAAAAAAGTAAATTTGTAAAAAAAAATTATGGACAATGAAAGTTAGCATTTTTGTTTTATCTCTTTTAATAATATCACAAGTAGGATTCAGCCAAAGGAAGACAAAATCTCCTCTTGTTACTGCCGCTGCAAAAGGAAATTTAAAGAAAGTTGAATCATATGTTAACCGAGGTAAAAATGTTAACCAGAAAAATCGTGTCCATTGGACAGCTTTGGCTTATGCCGTAAAATTTGACCACATGGATATTATAAAATTTTTGGTAGAACACGGAGCAGATGTTAATGATGCAGTTAACACAGGAGAAACACCTTTACAGATTGCTTTAAAAAACGATAAATATGATATTGCAGAATACCTCGTCTCAAAAAATGCAGATGTCAATAAATCGGATGTGATGAGGATGTCTCCTCTTGCATGGGCAGTAAAAGAAAGCAATATGAAAAAAGTAAAGTTTTTGATAGAAAACGGAGCAAATGTCAACCAACAAAATATTAGTGGTAGAACACCTTTAGATATATGCAATAATCCTGAAATAAAAAAATATCTTATTTCCAAAGGAGCAAAATTAAGCAAGGAATTATTATAATGGCATCACAAGCATCTATACCAAAGGGAACAAGAGATTTTTTGCCTTTGGTAATGATAAAACGAAACTTTATTTTTCAGACGATACAGGAAATTTTCTTATTGCACGGTTATTTGCCTATTGAGACACCGGCAATGGAGACCCTTTCCACACTAATGGGAAAATACGGCGAAGAAGGCGACCGGCTGTTGTTTCGCATACTTAACTCGGGTTTACCACCGGTTATAGAAACCAAGCCACTAAAAGAAATTACAGAAAAAGGACTCCGTTATGATTTGACAGTGCCTTTTGCCCGTTTTGTAGTGCAACATCGCAACGAAATTAACTTTCCGTTTAAACGATACCAAATTCAACCTGTATGGCGTGGCGACCGCCCACAAAAAGGACGGTATCGCGAATTTTACCAGTGCGATATTGATGTAATTGGCAGTAATGCCTTGCTCAATGAGATAGAGTTGCTAAACATTATCCACCTGATATTTAAAAAGTTAAACATCAATATTACCCTGAAAATTAATAACCGAAAGATTTTGGCAGGCATTGCTGAAGTAATCGGACAAGCCAATAAACTAACAGATATTACTGTTGCCATCGACAAAATTGAAAAGATAGGAATAGAAAAGGTAACGGAAGAACTTTTGGCAAAAGGAATCCCCTCCACAGCAATCGAAAAATTAAAACCTATTTTAACATTACAAGGCAACTCTGAAGAGCGATTAGCATTCCTCGAAACATTTTTAATCAACTCAGAAACAGGACAAAAAGGAATTGTCGAGGTTCGTTATTTATTTGAGTTTTTGAATTCTGTTAAGTCACCTGTACTACAGGAATTAGAGCTGGATACTTCGCTTGCTCGCGGACTAAATTATTACACAGGAGCTATCATTGAAGTAAAAGCTAACGATGTAGCCATTGGTAGTATTTGCGGTGGTGGCAGATACGATGACTTGACAGGTATCTTCGGAATGCCCAATACTTCGGGCGTAGGCGTATCATTTGGTGCCGACCGCATTTTTGATGTTATGGAACAACTGAATCTTTTCCCCGAGAATTTACAAACAACTGTACCCGTAATGTTTGTTAATTTTGGTGAAAACGAAAGCCGGCAAGCATTTTTGCTCCAACAAGAACTATTGAAAAATAATATCTCATCTATAATTTTTCCCTCTGCTGCCAAACTTAAAAAACAATTCGACTACGCCAACAAACAACACATACCGTTTGTTGCAATTATCGGCGATAAAGAGATGGAAAATCATACCGTATCGGTAAAAAATATGATTACCGGAGAACAAGAAATGATTGAACAAACCAAATTTGCAGCATTTTTCCGATAAAAAATTATTCTTTCATATCTTCGTAATCCGGAATTACTTTCAGTGATTTTACCTGATTGGTTTTTCTGTCGATGGAGAATGTATAAAAATCGGTTCCGTTGGTTACTAAAAGATATTTTACTTTGTAATAAATATTATAATTAGCTGCTTGGTTAACGGCATCTTGCGTAATTTTCACGGTAGGTGCTTTGCACTCAACAATCATCAGTGGCTTGGCTTCGTTATTGTAAACCACGATGTCTGCCCGTTTTTTCTGTCCGTGAAGTTTAAATTCGTGTTCCAACGACATTAAATTTTTCGGATAGTTTTTTTCGTTAATCAAAAAATGTATCAGCGTTTGCCGCACATATTCCTCCGGCGTGAAAGCCACATACTTCTTACGGATAATGTCCAGTACCTTGACCTGTCCGTCTTCTACCTTGAGTGATAATGGTGATTCGGGACCTAACATCTGATTTTACATTTATTACAGCGAGCCAAATCACCCCGTAAGCGTTTATTCACCAAGTTATCTAATTCTTCACGCAGCGGCGGAATTGATATCTTACTGATAATTTCATGAGCAAAAGCATGAACCAACATGAGCCGAGCATCTTTCTTGTAAATTCCACGCGATCGTAAGTAAAAAAGGGCTTCTTCATCAATTTGCCCTACAGTAGCACCGTGCGAACATTTTACATCATCGGCATAAATTTCCAATTGCGGGCGGGTATTCATTTTTGCCTCATCAGTCAGCAAAATGTTTTTATTTGACTGAAAAGCATTTGTTTGCTGAGCATCTTTCTCCACTAAAATTCTTCCGGCAAAAACACCCGTGGCATTATCATCAAGAATGCCTTTAAACAACTCCACACTATCCGAATGGGGTCTAACATGGTCAATATTGGTAAAATTGTCAATATGCTGACCTTTATCTACCAAAAATAATCCGTACATCTCATGATTACAACCTTCGGCACCGAGATTACCGAAAATATTATTCCGGACAATACCACCATGCAGGGTAATGGTATTATTTACCACCGTGCTGTTCTCGTGTTGATTAAAATGAGTGGTTGTGAGTTGAATCGATTGATTATGAGCATTCTGCATCCGTACAAACTCAAGGTGTGCATTATCTTCGGTAAAAATTTCCAACAAAGAATTGTTCAGAAAACGGTCGGGGAAAATACTGTGTTCACATAAAACAATTTTTGCCTGTGCATTTTTGCCAACAACTATCAAACTCCTCGGAAATAACATTACCGGCTCGTGTGCCGACACCAGATTAATTAATTGTAGCGGCTTGTCCAAAATAACATTATCGGGCACAAAAACAAAAAATCCGTCTTGTGAAAATAGCTGATTGATGACTGCCAACGGTTCGGTCTGCTCGTGTTTACTACAGTAGTCTTCAATAATCTCAGGATATTTTTTTGCCGCTTCCAAAAAACTCCCGTAAATAATTCCTGACGGTAATTCAACTAATTTTCCTTCTTCTTTGTGGTTTAAATACCACCCGTTAACAAGCAAGGCAGTATAAGTGTCTAATTCCGGCACATCGCAAGTAAACAAATCTTCTTTTTTGAGCATCAAATCGGGTAAGGCAGTATGGTAAAAATAATCTGCCGAAAAATTTTTAGTTAAATCGGTATTTTGATAATCTTCCAGTTTTTTATTCGGAATGATGGGATTTTCTTTAAATTTTGAAAATGCTTGTTGTCGTTTCCGGGAAATAAAATCCGTTGAAAACGCCGCCACCATTTTCTGATTTTGTTCAAAAAACGATATGATATTTTGTCCGAAATTTTCTGATTTTATTTTCATCTGTTTATTTTTAGTTCGTAAAGTTGAAAGGTCATAAAGTTAAAAGTTCATTTTTAATTTAATAGTTTGTGGTGCATAG
>JALTEO010000277.1 GCA_027073875.1 Bacteroidales bacterium | reverse complement strand
CATTTGGTTTAAGTTGACTGGTGGTTTTATGTATGCAAGAAACATGCCATACTGCACATGGATTCTTACCAGATCGGCAAAACAGTAAATGTTCTCACTTATTTCCCTGCTAACCTGGAATGTTTCTTCTGCAACTTCCATTTTTCCGATACAGTCCTTGAATTGATTTTTTCTCTCTCTTAAGGGTTTTTTGGGTGTAAGAATAATTTTGAGTAAATGTTTTTCTTGATTGGGGGTAAGAATTTGGGTTTCAACCATCGGGTGTGTACGATTTCCAAGAATATTGTACTTTGTGAAAAAATATTCTCCATTATCTGAAAATATGAAGATTGGATAACCAGTAAGTAACCTAACAGTTAACTCAATGACGGCAAGACTTATTTTGGACGGTTTGGCGTGCCGGTTATATACCCAGGCTTTTAATACACCATTCTCACTTTCTAAGAGCTTATGATTTCGTTCATAAAGTGTGGTTTTTCGCCCTTCTACTGTTACGTAAAAGGTAGCCCTAAAAACATGCTTTCCTGGGGTTCGGGTAATAAAAGCATTCAAAAGTGGAAAAAAACACGGGGCGTAATATTTTCTTGTCATTATTTTTTCTCTGGAATAGCACTTACCCCCAATCTCCAGGCATTTCTCCGAAGATAGTCAAGAAACTGGGGGAAATTTACGATTATCTGTTTGTTAAAATACCGTTGTGGCAAGGTATCTTTTAGGGCAGTTTGAATCATTTCGACCGGATTGTTATTAAAAGCCCTCCAACCCCTTACCGAGAAAAAAGATTCCAGGGTTTTGTTTAGTGCCAATTCAAAATTGTCCACCTTGTCTCCGGCAATGCTCTCAAGTTTAAATTCTGCCCTTATCCAGGGCGGGGGGTAATAATTTGAGAAAAGCCAGCCAATAAAGTAGTGAGTAATGGAAATCTTTCCACCCATTAAAATGTTGAGCATTTCAACTTTGAAACTACATGGTTTCATTTTTGAACCACCTCTCCAAATTGTTGGTAATTAATTTCAATAACTATTTTGCCATTCACAACCGTAATGGTTGGTCGCATAAACAAAAAAACAGCCTCTTTTCCAGAAAAGACGGCGCTAACTCCGGTTATGTCAGTGTGTACACGACTGTTTTTTCCTACTTCTAACTCAGTGTTAATTCTCATTTTTTCCATCATAAAACCCTTTCGCTTATTAGTTCTCTATAAATGTCAAGTGCGGTTTTGGTTTTTACACTAATGTTAGTTACTTTGGGGTTTCCTCTTAGATGTGAGACAAAATCCTGCAATTTGTCATTGTCGGCAGGGACAATAACTGTTGAGAATTTGACTCTCGTGGTATTGTAAATAGTTTCATAAGTGATACCAAAAAGTTTCATTGTTGAAACCCTTCTTTTTTGTTAAGGGGACTCCAAAATCTTTTACTTATTGTACGGACATGCCGAGATTTTGTTCCCCGAAAACAATAAAAAAGTGGCGTCCGTGTCAAAAATTGGACTGGCGAATAGCAAAATCGGCGGCGGAAGTCCCCCTACGGGTCTTATTGGTTAAGCGCTTGTAATTGAATGATTTAGTGTCTTAAGTGTGTGATAATATCTATTATCAAACATTGGTTTTGTTAAACCGGACAATTCGGACATCTATTATCCGGTTTATCCGATTTGCCGTATATGCTTTTTTGTCCTTGAGCTAAAATTTTTAGGCATACCTAAAAATTGTTATAACAATTTATTAATCTTATAGTTAAGAGAAATGTACCAAAAAAGTGCACCAAATTGAAACAAAGTTTTAATGTGATACAATTTTATCAAACATTTTATCTTGTAACCAAACAAAAATATTGAAGTTACTATTTTATTTTTTGGTATGATTTTTGCGTCTATTATAAGTAAACAACCAAACAATTAACCCAAACATGGAGCTTAAATAATGAAACCCAAATATTTTGTAACAGCAGTTGAAAACCATTATACCGGACGTAAATTAACAAAATCTGAAATTGTAATGATTTTGTCAAGGTCTCAAAATAATTTGTATGGCATTTTTTACTCAAG
>JALTEO010000276.1 GCA_027073875.1 Bacteroidales bacterium | reverse complement strand
TGAAGATTTGTTTTTTCTTTCCAATGGTCATCTTTCTGCCTTGTGGTACAGTGTCTTGGCAAGGATGGGTTATTTTTCCGTATCGGAATTAAAATCGTTTCGTTCGCTCAATTCGCGGTTGCAAGGACATCCGACAACGGCAGAGGGATTGCCCGGCATTAGGATTGCTTCCGGTTCGTTGGGACAAGGATTATCTGCTGCTGTTGGAGCGGCTATCACCAAAAAGTTGAATAATGACGATAAGTTGGTGTATGTTTTATTGGGAGATGGTGAATTGCAGGAAGGTAATATCTGGGAAGCGGCTTTGTTTGCTCCGCAACAAAAAGTGGATAACTTGATTGCCGTAGTGGATTACAACGGACAGCAAATCGATGGTCCTGTTGACAAAGTTGTATCGTTGGGAGATTTACGGGCAAAATGGGAAGCTTTCGGATGGCAAGTATTTGAGATGGACGGGCACAATTATGATAATTTACGGGATACAATAAAAGAAGCGGTTGGAAATACCAAACAAGGTAAACCAATCGTTATTTTAATGCACTCGGTAATGGGCAAAGGTGTTGATTTTATGGAAAATGACCACGGGTGGCACGGAAAAGCTCCGAGTGATGAACAGTTAGAAAAGGCATTGAGCCAATTACCTGAAACACTGGGGGATTATTAGAAATTTTAAATTTTAAGTTTTGGATTTTAAATCGTTGGGTAATAGTGCAATAGGAAGACAATTTCTAGTTTTTGTTTTTTTGATTTTGCCATTTATTGGTTTTTCACAATCCTATAAAAACAAAAAGCCCGTTTACAAAACACGAATTCTTTTTATTTTCGATGCATCGCAAAGTATGATGGGAAAATGGGAAGGCGATGTAATGGGAACCAGTGGTGTATATTCCAAACAACCTAAAATCAATATTGCCCGTAATTTATTGGTGCAAATGGTTGACAGTATGCGTGATGTGGAGAATTTGGAGTTAGCACTTCGTGTATATGGCGACCAGCATTATGTACCACCGCAACGCTGTGACGATACACGGTTAGCTGTACCTTTCGGAGCAGATAATGCTGACAAAATAATAATGACACTGAAAAATATTCAGCCGAAGGGAACAACACCTATTGCACACTCGTTGGAGTTGGCAGCCGATGATTTTCCACCGTGTGAGTATTGCCGTAATGTAATTATATTGATCACCGATGGTATTGAAGCATGCGATGGTGACCCGTGTTCCGTATCATTGGAATTGCAGAAGAAAGGAATAATTCTGAAACCTTTTGTTATTGGAATTGGCTTGGATGTGAACTTCAAAAAGACTTTTGAATGTGTAGGTAATTATTATGATGCCGCCAATCCCGAACGATTTAAGGAGGTTTTGGGTATTGTTATTTCGCAAGCTTTAAATAATACAACTATGCAGGTTAATCTGCTTGACCAAGCCGGAAACCCTACGGAAACAAATGTCAATATGACTTTTTACGATAATACGACAGGAGAAATACGATACAATTTTGTACATACGATGAATGCTAAAGGATATCCTGATACGCTGATATTAAGTCCGATGACTGTTTACAAAATAAAAGTGCATACCATTCCGCCGGTAGAATCGGATACCTTTAGTTTGGTGCCGGGTAAACATAAAATTGTTGGTATTGATGCACCTCAGGGATTTTTGAAAATACAAGCAGACGGTAATCTCTATAGAGATCTACAAGTAATTGTTAAAAAGGCAGGTGGATGTGAGCCGGTAAATGTTCAACAAATAAATTCTACTGAAAAATATATTGTTGGGAAATACGACTTGGAAATTTTATCATTACCGAGAATTGTTACGCCGGCAGTTGAGATTAAACAAAGTTATACGACTACCATTAAAATACCTAAACCCGGTGTAGTTACTTTTATGTTGCCTGCTTCAGGATATGGCAGCGTATATAAAAAAGAAGGGAAAGATATTGTATGGGTTACTAACCTCAGAACAGACCAAACGAATCAAAACTTTACATTGCTTCCCGGACACTACCAAGTTATTTACAGGGCTAAAAATGCGAATGCTTCTA
>JALTEO010000275.1 GCA_027073875.1 Bacteroidales bacterium | reverse complement strand
CTTATCCTTGACGAAGCCACCAACAAATGGGGTGTAAAAGTAAATCGTGTTGAATTACAAGACATTAATCCTCCTGATGATATCCGTAATGCCATGGAAAAACAAATGCGGGCAGAACGGGACAGGCGTGCAACAATCTTGGAAGCAGAAGGGTCAAAAAGAGCACAAATATTAGATGCTGAGGGTTTCAAAGAGTCCAAAATAAATCAGGCAGAAGGTGACAAGCAATCAAGAATATTAAGAGCACAGGGAGAGGCAGAAGCCAGAATAAAAATTGCTGAAGCTGAAGCGAAAGCTATAAAAATAGTTACGGAAGCTATTTCCACCAGTGCCGATCCAACCAATTATCTGATTGCCGTAAAATATCTTGAAACATTTAAAGAAATGGTTAGCGGCAAAGACAATAAGGTAGTTTATATGCCTTACGAAGCATCAGGTGTTCTCAGCTCTCTTGGAGGCATCAAAGAAATGTTAGATAAGGTTAAATAATCGTTATTACTCAGCAACAAATTAAATTTTTAATACATTAATATTCAGAATGTTTTGTTGCGATTTTGGTGTTTCACAAACCAAAATACCGCCAAAACAACCACCTTTTATATATCTTAGACCTATGCTAAAGCACGGGTCTATTGAATTTCAATTACCCGATCATACATTCTAAACCTGCCTGCCATCATCTCGTCAAAGGTGAGACGGGAAGCGGGAATCTCAATCGACAAACACACTACCACATTCCCAACTCAATTGGGAATCTCAACCTAAGTGCTACACAGAAAAAGATAGATACCCACTTCCAGAGCAAGCTCGAGGACAGGTGTATGGGGATGTATTGTAGGAGTGTGGGACAAATTTAAGGTTTAGTATAAAACAAAATCCTTTGGGTAATTGCTCTCCGGCACACGGGACAAAAACCGTCATTGCCACGGAGTTCCTTCATGATACAAGAATGCACCGGACGATAAATACCCTTTGACACATAACCGCCGCCCTCAAATACACCAACAACATTATAATATGGTTCAGTATCAGGTGTAGGCACCGGAATTGTGTCAGCAACCATTGATTTCCATTTAGCTGAAAAATTTGTTAACGAAGTAATATTCGGTTCCCACGGTTCCACATTTTTCGGATAATAATTGGCATATTCGTCTTCGTCATAATAATATTCATCAGCCAAACTGGCAAAGGCATGCCCAAACTCATGCACAAAGACCAATTCAGATAAATCATTGTCAACGGAAGTAAGCGAGAAATAATTATAAATACCACCACCACCATATTTATCGGTATTTGCTAATACATAAATTTGGTCATGCGGTGCCAGTGCCGCCACATCATGAATGGTACGCAAATCTGTTGAAGTCAGATATCTATCGGAATTAAAAGTGTTGAAATGAGAATTGAAAAGCGTATTTTTCCAATCGTTTTTTCGTGGGTCATCTGTTCCCGACTCTGCCGATGGAGATTCTACCAACCAAAAGTTAAAGTCCGTTTGATGTGATTTGAACGGTTCAAACTCAAACATCTTTTGTATCATCCGGTGAACATCTTTGCGAAATTTCTCCATTTCGGTTAGCGTATAACCCTCAGCCAAAAATACCAAATCTACTTTTTGATGCGGATTTCCCGAATACTGTAAAGTATCAACATGAAAATTATATACCGGCTTATCGTGAGCAATACGATAATCATTGGGAGAAATATACCATGTTGTTACCTTTTTAAAATTCAACTGCTTATCGCGAGACAAAATATCTATCCGTACTGTATGTTTCGGATATGGAATCTCTAATGATTCATAAAACCCTTTACTGTATGTTTTGGCTTCCGGCAACAATCGCCATTCCCAAAACAAATTGGAAAACCCGCGGGAATAAATCAGCCGATTGGCAGCAGAATCATACACCTGAATCAGATTATTACCCCAATTGAAAGTATCTACCAGATTTACAAGCGAACCGCCCCAATAAGGTTCTTCTTTCATCGTCAGTAAATAAAAATCCTCATTTGAAAAATTTCCCGCATGGGTATAATCTATTCGCAAAGTTTTATCT
>JALTEO010000274.1 GCA_027073875.1 Bacteroidales bacterium | reverse complement strand
AATAAAACGGTTTGGCGTGATTTTGAGAGAAATCTGAAGAAAATAGAAGCGTTCTCATTCCAATCAAGCAAAGGGATAAATTTTGAGCCGTCTGATATTGAGGAATTTGACCGGCTAAATGCTACCGTTCTGAAAATGACGGATAAACTGCGTTCCGATTATATATCATTGAAAGAGTTTACGGAAAATGCATCGCACGAACTACAAACACCGTTAAGTATTATTTCGCTAAATTTGGAAGAACTGTTGCAAATGGATTTTACAGAACAGCAAATGGAAAAAATATATGCGGCACAACAATCGGTTAAGCGGTTATCAAAACTTAATAAAAGTTTGCTTCTGCTTTCTAAGTTGGAAAATCGTCAATTTAAAGATGATGAAACAGTTAATCTGTCATCAGTTTTATCACAAATGTTGCAAGAATTTCAACCGCTTTTTGATTCAAAAAACATTAAACCGGAAATAAGTCAAAAAGACGATTTTGTCATTAAAGTACCTACTCAGTTAAGCGAGATACTAATAGGAAACCTATTGATTAATGCCATAACACACAATCATCCGGACGGTAAAATTATTATCAGATGCGAATCCGAGAAAATTATCTTGTGTAATACAGGACAAGAAAATGCACTGGATAAAACTATTATTTTCAGCCGGTTTAAGAAAATCAATTCACAATCGTTTGGCTTGGGGTTAGCAATTACAAAACAAATATGCGATTCGTATCACTTGCAAATAAACTATAATTTTAACGATGACCTTCATTGTTTTTCAATAATAAAAGAGAAATGAAATTTTTAAAAAATATTATCTTACTTCTTTTGTTTCCGGCAGTTGTCTCGGCACAACCCAAGGACTTGAGCTATTTTATTAATCAAGCAAAAACAAACAGCCCTTTGTTGTTTAAGCAGAAAACACAAAATAAAATACTTGCCGTAGAAGCTAACCGCCTGAAAGCATTTTATACACAACCGGAAATCGGGTTAAATGCAGGAATCCTTTTTGCACCAATTGTATCGAATGACAATAATGCTACTAAATTTCAGTGGATTTCTAAAGATGCAAACGATTATTACGGTTACGATTTAGCCGTTAGTGATGGCGGACAATATCAAGCATTGGTAAGCTATGAACAACCGTTGTTCTCCGGCAAGAAGCTGGAAATTGTTAACCGGCACCTAATGGAAAATATTGAAAAGAACCAAAACGACATACAATTAACAACCATAGATATTGAAAGATTTGTCGGGTATCAATATTTACGATGTGTTCAAGCCAAAAAGCAAATAGCATACTTTACTGATTTACAGAAATTGATTAACGATGAAATAAAAACCCTTAACCGTTTGGTTCAGAATGGCATATATAAACCATCGGATTTACAACGGTTGCAAATAGAACGAACAAACTATCAGATTAAACTATCAGAAGCTAAAGTAAATTACGAACAGAATCTTTATGATTTGAAAATTTTATGCGGTATTAACGATACGATAATTTACGATTTGCAAGATACGGAATTTCAAATGCAACCGGTAGCAGCAGATACATCGGTATTTTTTGAAAAATATCGCATTGATAGTCTAAATCTTTGGACAGCACAACAAGTAAACGAGCTAAAATATAAACCGAGAATGAGTGCTTTTGCCGATGGTGGTCTGAATGCTGTTTATCTTCCGGGAATCAACCGTTTGGGCGTGAGTGTGGGATTAAAATTTTCGTGGTTGCTCTATGATGGGCATCAGCGGAACTTGGAACGGGAGAAAACAAATTTGTTATTGCAAGATGTCAGTTTCAAAAAACAACAATTTGTAACTCAACGGACTGTTCAGCTATCGAAACTACGCAGCCAAATGTTGAATATTGACAACCAGTTGAAACTTAAAGAAAATCAGCAAAATGCGTATTTGAAATTATTGGAAATTTACAAATCAGAGTTGTCGCAAGGCAATATTTCAATCATTGATTTTAGCAATACCATTAGAGATATGGCAACGGTTAAACAAGAAATTATTTTATTAGAGATTAAAAAGAAAGCTTTGATAAACACCTATAACT
>JALTEO010000273.1 GCA_027073875.1 Bacteroidales bacterium | reverse complement strand
TTGATTTTTGACAAAAACGGTTGTGTATTATTACTGCCCTGATAATTAATGGATGAGTTTAATTTCCGTGGATGCGAAAACCGGTTTCCCTCACATTTTGATTGGTAAATAACGCAGTGCTTTCCATTCTCGGTTTCTTTACAGGCAGTAAACAAAAGTAGTTTCAGCGAATCAGAATAATAAAAATTGGGAATATGAGCATTTCTAAAATTGATAGTTGTATCAAATAAACTAATATGATTATCTTTTAAACTATAAATGGCGGCATAGAATCCGACAGTATCGGTGTCTGTGCGGGGACGATACGAAGAAAAAAGTAAACTGTCGCGGGTAATTTCTTCTGCTTGAAATTCGCTATAACCGGAGTTAACAGCAGAAAATGGTGTAACCTCTAAATCCTGAATTTTGTAAGTTTGTGTAGCAATTTCTTCACACGAATATTTTTGGTATTGGGCAATTTTTATTAATTTGGGATCTTCATCCGGGAAATTGGAAAAAAAACGCCAGAAGTTTTTAGTTGCCATAGTATATTCCCCAAGATATTTTTCTGCTGTTGCCATCTTGTAATAAGCTATCGGGAAATTTTTCTTATCCGACATAATTACTTTCCGGTAAAACCGTTCGGCTTTCTTAAAATTCCTCCCCTTGAAATAATATTCGGCACACTGAAAGGCAATAACAGAGGTGGGATTTTGTGCATAAGCATCTTCCATTAGTTGTCCTGCGGTCAGAAAATCATTTTTCCCTGCGTGTTTATTTGCCAAATGAATCAGCTGGTTATATGATTGCGAATAGCCGGTTGCCGCTATCATCAAAAACATCCCAAAAAGCAAATACATCTTTCTCATAAAAAACAACTACATAAATACAGGACAATGATGCAAATATGGCATATCCGATTTAATATTTTTATCGAATTGATAAATAACGGAAATTTCATAGCCGCCATAACCACGACTGGCAACATAGAGTTTTGAATAGTTAATATCGTAACTAATACCGAAAGTTACATTTCTATAATCAAACCCTGCCTTAACAATAGCGGCATCTTTCCATCGTATCCATCCGCCGGCATAAATATTAGGAAATGCCAATTGTTGTGTATGATGCTTGAAAATTCCGCCGAAATCCATCTCGTTCAATACACCTTGCCGGTAATATATCAACGATGGCAAAAGATAATTGTTTGTGTTCAATTTCCAACTGACAAACAGATAGGTATTGAACTTACCGTCTAACTTTGATTGAGGAATATCGTTAAATGATTGTTGAGGATGATTTAAGTGGTTATATACAATACCGAAAGTAAACCCGATAGTATCCATTTTCCCGCTTACTTGCAGTCCGGTGGAAAAATCCCAGAAACTTAATTTGTTACTCTGAAACACTTCGCCGCTATACAAATTTTTGTCATATTGAAATCCGTTGAATTGACTACCGAAATAAAATTTGGTATAATCAATACTTTGATAGTTATACCCTACATTGAGACCAAATGCCATAGATTGTAACATATTGCCTCTGAATAAATGATGATAGGCAGTGCTGAATTTTAATTGTGTCGTTCCTAAATTTCCGTCACCGGCTTTATCGGCGTTGAGCAATAGCCCATAAGCAATAAAATCGGGTTCTATTGATGATATTTTATAAGTCTTTCCTTCAAATGAGGCGGCAATAGTGAGGTAGGGAACTGTAACCGATTGCCACTGGTTGCGATGGTTCATTACAGCACGGAAGTCACGGTCGAAATCACCCGTTTGTGCGGGCGACAGATTCAGCGGAGTACTTTCAAATTGTGAAAAATGAATGTCTTGTCCTTGTGCCGCTTGCCACACAAGGATAAAAAATAAGAAACCGGTTTTGATAATTCTTTTTAACATTTCCGCTTATATCCGTGAAACAAAGGTAAGGATTTTTTTTTAATAGTTTTTTTACCGATTAATAACCTGAATTCGATATAAGAAATACTCACAGCTTTTTGATATTTTTCTTAGACGAGTCATATTTTTGATGCACTATCGGGATAATGTAAAAAGATATGATGAAGTATAAGGGAAATATCATA
>JALTEO010000272.1 GCA_027073875.1 Bacteroidales bacterium | reverse complement strand
GTGTTTTTATTAAATAAATAAGTAATAATATACCAATGATTATAGAAAATATTCCACCTATTAAATTCCATATATTCATTCTTTATTATTCTTTCTTATTCTTGATTTTATTTATCTAACCCAGCTCCCGCACCCAGATACCGCACGATTGCATCGTGTGGTAATCATAAAATAACAACACCATCCGGTAACTTATTCCACAATAATCTGCATTACTATAGGTAGTATGGTAATCAATATTATATTCCATTTTTCGATTTGCTTTTGCAAAGTTACGAAAAATATTTTTTATTGCTTTGGCATAAATTATACATTGTAAATTGTTAATTGTAAATTATTTAAATGCAGTCTGCATTAAAGTTTTCGGGATGGCGGGCAGTTACATTTTTATAGAACGATTTAAGATATTGGCTGTCGGCATCATAATTGCCTGTTGGATAAATTAATTTTCCTACACCGATTTTTTTCTTTTTGTAATCAATGTATCCGGGCAAAATAGGGATGCCTGTCTGAAGCGACAATTTGTAGAACCCGCGTTTCCATCGTTTTACGCGACTACGGGTGCCTTCCGGTGTAATATTTAGAATAAATTCTTCGTCATTTTGCAAATGTTTAATCAATGATTTTACGGTTCCACTGCTACTTGTTCTGTTCACAGGTACGCCACCGATTGCTTTCATTATCCAACCTATAGGCGGACGAAACCATTGTTCTTTAATCATAAAATACGGCTTTTTCCCAATGACACAAAAAATGAGTTTCCCCATCAGAAAATCCATATTGGAGGTATGCGGTGCAATAATGAGGATTAGCTTTTTATTTTTAGGAAAAACATCTGAAAACTGCCATTTCATCAACCTAAAGAAAATCCATTTACATAGTTTTTGCATAATTAGAGTTTAATACTGAATTTGTTTCTTTATTCATATTTTACGCCTTAAGTAATCAAATTATAATATTTTTACAAAACTCAGGAAAGCTGTCATTCTGATCAAAGCGAAGAATCTCAATACATTAAACGACAATTATTTATAGATTCTTCACTGTGTTCAGAATGACAAAATCAGAAATTTTGCAAAGGTCCCATTACCTGTTCAATTTTGAATGGGCTAAGATACACCAAAAAACCACTTGTTGTCTCAAACCCGAGTTGTTTTACCGTATCGACATACTCAATTACTTGATTATGGTATTGCGGATGCGGTTCTCCTGTTTTAAAATCAATTACTACGGCAGATTTATCTTTTATGAGCAACCGGTCGGGGCGGATAATATGTCCTTCGGCGTTAATCAAATCGCGTTCATTATAAACACGCCATTGGTCAGAAAACCAATCGGCAAACAGCTCATTTTTAAACCCTTCGTCAAAGAATTTACGGATAATCTTGCTGTTTTCGGGTGCCGAAAAATTTTGTTGCCGTATAATTCGTTCAACATCTGTTTTAGTCTTAATGTGTTGTAAAATGCCGTGTATTACCTCACCTTGAATTTGTTCTTTCCCTTGATTTGTGTCTATTGCCAAGCGGCTGAAAATATTTTTCCCGTGACCGGAAAGTGTTTCATCCGGTTTTAGTTGATAAGCATTAATTGTTGGTTTGTCTTTTTTCGGCAGCGGTGCTAATTGTCCTTTTTCAAAAATATTATTTTCACCGTGTGTTGCTACAAATTCCGTTATCCATTTTGATGAATAATTTTTATTTGCATCGGTATTGTAGAAGACTTTTAAAATTGTTTCGGGACGGGTAAAAGCAACATATAGCAGATTGAGGTTATCTACCAAGGTTTCTAACTCTTCTTTACGGGCATAGTCATCAAATACCGACCCGCGAATAGCCGAAGTAGGTACCAAAAAATAGTTGCCGTTAAATGGCGGTAGTTCCGATTTTACCCACAACGAATCTGTTTTTTTTATCTGCCAATCGGCAAAAGGCATAATGACTGCCGGGAATTGCAGTCCTTTGGATTTGTGTATGGTAAGTATCTGTATGGCATCTTGTTCCGGCGAAAAGAAAACTTTAAAGTTTTTGCCGTTTTGGTCCCACCACTTTAAAAATTCCGAAAGTTGATTGCCGTTTTTTGTCTCAAATTCAAAAATTTTGTCCGTGATGCCTTTTAAAAACAGCGTTTGGTCTTGCAACCGGTCTAACTCAAATATTTTTACAACAAATTGACTTAACTCGTAAAGCGACATAATGACTTGTTGGTTGCGGCATTGTTCAATCTTTTCCAAAATCTCGTTTTCCAAATTCTTGTCGTAAAGCCATTCTTGTGGCGAAGCCGTTTCTTCGTTTCCAAAAAGATGAATCCAAGTTTTCTTAATCTGTGTCAACAGCAAGTCATTTTCAGGAATATCTAAATATTGCAGAATATTAACCAACAGTTTAACGACGGGCGAAGATGTCAATTTCAGTGCTTCATTAGAAATAAACCGGAAATTATATTTTCCGTTCGTAGCATCGTTTTCCGCTTGTGCCGCAATCAAAATGTTGGCAAGTTCTTCGGCTTCCATATTTCGCCGCACCAATAAGGCAATATCACGGGCTTGATAACCTTTGTCCTGCAATTCTTTAATGAACGCAATGGTTTTTTCCGGTACCTGTTCGTAAAAATCTTCTTTCGATAAGCCCTCTAACGAAACAAACCCCTGATGTGTTTTTGTATCTATCTGAAAATCATCTTCTTTCACAGGATATATGTCTGAAAAAATACCGGTGTTTTCTGTCGTGTCGCGTTGTGTGGCGGCAAACCGGAAAAACAAATTATTAAACGAAACAATGGTTTCCGCACTCCGGTAATTATGGCGTAAATTGGTTTCATCAAAACGACCCTTAAAATCATTTTTAATGGTCTCTTTCAACAAGTTCCAGTTAGCATTTCGCCACCGGTAAATTGATTGTTTGACATCGCCCACCACCAGTGCAGAATTTTCCTCGTCGGATATAATTTCGGCAATCAGCGGTTTAAAATTCAAATATTGCAAATCGGAAGTGTCTTGAAACTCATCAATCATCATCTGATTAAAGTAGTTGCCTATTTTTTCGTAAATAATAGGTTGCGGATTATCGCCGATAATTTTTCGTATCAGCAGTCCGGTTTGCGGCAGATAGAACAAATTATTTTCGGCAGCATATTTTTTAAAAATATCGTAGATAAAAGTCAAGATGCCTTGTTTATAGAAATTTTTATTAACGGCAATTACACCTTGCAAAATTTTTCCGAAACGATTAATATCTTCAATGGCGGCAAGTAAAATCTGATGAAATGTCTCGATGTCGGATTCGGAAATGCCGTCCGGTATCTTTGTAAACCATTTCCTTTCTGTAAGTGTTTTGGTGCTGTATGTATTTAGCTCCGGAATAATCTTGCTTTTGGCTACATCATTCAGTTTTTTGAAAAATCCGCCAATACCTCGCAAACCGTAATAAAAATTTTCGTAATTCAATCCTGTGAGAAGCATTGCTTTTTCAAATTTATTTCCGTGTCGTGCCAGTATTTCCAGATGCTCAATTTCGTAAAGATCAAGGTCTTTCTTTACCTTCATAAGTTCTTTGGCAGAGAAACTGATTTTGTCTTTTTGCTGCTGGAAAAATTCCTTGAAAACTTCCGATGCCGTTCCCAAAATATCGGCTTTCAGATTCCAACCTTTATCGTTGCCCAATTTTTGATGCATCATATCGGTCAGCCACCGGCGGAGCATCTTATTCTCAGCCATTTGTTGAATCAGCCGGTTGTAGATTTCTTCTTTGGTCTGTTCGGTGTTCAGTTCTACCGTAAAATCAAATCGCAGGTTTAATTCGCGGATAAAACTCCGTAATAATTTTTGGAAAAAACTATCAATGGTACTGACATTGAAATACGAGAAATCGTTAAGTATCAAATGAAGCACCTTGCCTGCTTGCTTTTGGATGTCAATATTTCCGGGTAGTTCGTCTTTCAATACCGGATAATAACCATCATTATGCTTGCCGGAGGAAAGATTGTATAACACTTCCAAAATTCTGGATTTCATTTCGTTGGTTGCCTTATTGGTAAAGGTAATCGCCAAAATATGCCGGTATTCTGTTGGTTTCAGCAAAACAGTTTTGATAAATTCTACTGTCAACCGGAATGTTTTTCCCGACCCTGCCGATGCCTTATAGATTTTTAAATTTTCCATACAACCTTTTGTAAGTTTATTCGTCTATGGTAAAAATGAACTTTTAGAAAAAATTTTGGATAAATTTAAGATTAAATTTACATAAGATTGAAATAATTCTTGTAATCTTACAACATATTTTCTATGTATTATTTTATTAATGAGAATTAGAACAAAAGTAAAATTATTTGTGCTTATAAGTTTATTGTATGCAAGCAATTTATTTGCACAATCTATTATAATAAATGAACTTTCTAATGGACCAACCGGTGCCGAAGAATATGTTGAATTTGTTGTTACGGGACCTGTTTCGTGTGATACGCCACCTGACAGCATTGATTTACGCCATTGGATTTTTGATGATAACAATGGTCATTTTGCAACCGGAAGCGGAACGGGTATAGCTCAAGGTGCATGTCGATTTTCTGATGATATTTTCTGGTCTAATATTCCTGTTGGCACAATCATATTAATTTATAATGATGACGATAAGAATCCGGATATCCCTGCCGATGATTTAGATAAAAATGATGGAAATTGCACTTTGGTTATTCCAATAAGTTCAACCCTTTTTGACAGGCATGAAGGTAATCCCAGCAAAAACGATTCAACCTATGCTACGACAGGTTGGGTAAGTGGTGGTAAATGGAAAATGGTTTCCATGAGTAATAGTAACGATTCATATCAAATTCGTGATATTAATAATCCGGCTGATCCTGTTCATTCCGTTAGTTACGGAAATAATACTGATGGAACAATTATATATTTTTCAGGAAAAGGTGGGCAAACTGTATTTTATTTCGACAATACAAATGACGATGACCCTTTTGCCCAAAATAATTGGATAAAAGGCAGTGCAACTGATAACGATAATGATAACGGAAACTATGAAAACGGAACTAATGATCAAACACCCGGATATCCCAATTCAATAAATAACGAAAATTGGATAATATCATTAAATCACGGATGTAGTCTGCCTCCAACGGTTGATGCCGGTAAAGACACAACAATTTGTGAAGATTCTGTAACAATAACCGCAACAGGTGGTACAAGTTCGGCAACTTATACTTGGGATAACGGACTTGGTGATGGTGCATCGAAAACGGTAAAACCAACCACCGATACGGAGTATATTGTTACAATGTATGATAATGGATGGTGTGTATCTGATACGGTAAAAGTTTTTGTAAGTAACATAAGTTTTACCCTTTCGTCAGATTCTGCAACTTGTGGTGGAACCAATGGAAGCATTACAATTTCAGATTTAGATGCCAATACAAGTTACCAAATAACTTATGATGATGGTAGTGTTCACGGACCAACCGATATGACATCAGATGGCAATGGAGATATTGTTATTTCAGACTTAGCAGCGGGAGATTATACTGTTACTGTAAAAAATGATAATGGTTGTGAAGCTGATGATTCAATTACAATCAATGATGCCGGAAGCGTAACCGCATCGTTTACTCAGTCATCTAATCAATGTTTAAATAGTAATTCATTTCATTTTGATGCATCGGGGAGTACAACAAGCAACAGCCCGAATTATTCATGGGATTTTGGTGATGGAAATACCGGAACAGGCGTTACCTCAAACAACTCTTACGACTCTGCCGCTACTTTTACCGTAACGCTTATCCTTACCGATGGTACTTGTGCTGATACAGCAGAAAATACAGTGGTCGTTTATCCTCAACCGGATATTACTATTTCAGATGTTACTGACCCATTATGTCATAATGATTGTAATGGTCAAGCTACAGCGGGAAGTAGCAATACAAGCGATAATTCTTATCATTGGGATGATGATGAAGATACAGCCACAGCCACAGCTTTGTGTGCCGGAACACATACTGTAACTGTAACAAGTAATGTTGGGTGTGTATCAATAGATAGTGTTACATTAAATAATCCTTCGGCAGTTACAGCAACTATTACTGACTCAACGGATGTCAGTTGTTATGGGCTTTGTGATGGTTCTGCAACAGCTTCCGGAGGCGGAGGAACCGGAAGTTATACTTATTCTTGGGATGACCCTAATTCACAAACTTCAGCCACAGCTTCTAACTTGTGTGCAGGAACATATAATGTTACTGTTTATGATGGCAATAATTGCTCTGCTACAACATCTGTAACAATCAATCAACCTGATTCATTTGTTGTTACGCCATCTCATGATGATGCGAACTGTAGTCAATCGGATGGAAATGCTTCAGTAAGTGTTTCCGGAGCAACGCCTGATTATACTTATTCTTGGAATGATACGACAGTAACAGCAGATTCAATCACTGATGTTCCGGCAGGAACTTATACAGTTACTATTACCGATGCCGCATCATGTACTTATGTAGAAACAATTAAGATTGCAGATACCAATTCTCCCACAGTTAAAATAACTTCAAGTACTGATGCAACATGCAATGGTACTTGTAATGGGTCGGCTGTTGCCACAATAACAGATACAACAACCGGACCGTATGACTATACTTGGTCAAGTGGAGCGGAAACAGATGCTACCTATTCGCTAAATGATACGACTACGGGCTTATGTGCTAATATCACATATAATATTACTGTTACTGATGACAATAATTGTACTGCCATTACATCTGTTACTATCAATGAACCAACAGCGGTAACTGCTACTATTACTGACTCAACCGATGCTAGTTGTAGTGGTGGTTCCGATGGTACTGCCACAGTTGCCGGAGGTGGCGGCACGGTTTCGGGGGACTATACTTATCAATGGGATCATAATGCCAATGATCAGACAACACAAACAGCCACGAACTTATCAGCCGGGACATATTATGTAACCGTATCAGATGATAATGGTTGCTCTGCTACCACTTCAGTTACCATTAATGAAAACACGACAGTTGTTGCAAATATCACTTCAA
>JALTEO010000271.1 GCA_027073875.1 Bacteroidales bacterium | reverse complement strand
GTCGATATCAATAAAGAACATATTGCCGTTCATGAAGCTCGCCGGTTGAATATCCCAATATTTGCTATTGTGGATACCAATACAGACCCAACAATTATTGACTTTCCGATTCCCGGAAATGATGATGCTACGGAATCAATCTCAATCATTATAAAGAGTATGGTTGCTGCCGTAAAAGAAGGTTTGCAAGAACGGGAAATAGAAAAACAAAAAAATAAAGAAGAAAAAGCTGCTAAAACAAAAGAGAAAGCAGCAAAAACAGAAAAAGTTGCTACCTCTACAGGAACTAAGACAGAAGTTAAAAAAACAGCAAAAAGAGAAAGGATTGAACCGGCAAAAGAAAAAGATGTCGTAGCGAAGGAAAAAGTTAAAGAAGAAAAACCAAAAGCAGCTGAAAAAAAGGTAGAAGCAAAGGAAGAGAAAAAGGAAACTAAGAAAGAGACAAAAAAAGAACCGGAAGCCACTACCGAAATTGAAGAAAAGAAATAATTAATCAGAAAAATTCATAAGAAATGAGTTATAAAGTAGCAATGTCGGATATCCAAAAGTTGAGAAAATCAACGGGAGCCGGTATGATGGATTGTAAAAAAGCACTTCAGGATGCTGAAGGAGACTTTGACAAGGCGAAAGATATTATTCGCGAAAAAGGACAAGCAATTGCTTCTAAAAGATCAGATCGAGAAGCAAAAGAAGGTGTTGTTGTAACAAGAATTGAGAATGGCAATGGTTATATCTTAGCATTAAATTGCGAAACCGATTTTGTGGCAAAAACAGATAAATTTGTTCAATTTGCCCAAACAATTATTGATGCAGCCGTTCAAAATGGTGCTTCTTCCGTAGAAGAAGTAAAAAAACTTCAGATAAATGGTGTTACCGTTGAAGATATGGTCAATGAGCAGATAGGTGTAATTGGCGAGAAAATTGATATTCCTTTTTATCAAAAAACAGAAGCACCTTACATTAATGCTTATATCCATACCGGAAATAAATTAGCATCATTGGTTTTATTTAATAAAAAACCGGAAGACGAACAAATTGCACACGATGTAGCAATGCAAGTTGCTGCTATGAATCCTATTGCAGTAGATAAGGAAAATGTTCCTCAAGATATCGTTAATAAAGAAATGGAAATTGCTAAGGAACAAGCCCGTAATGAAAATCGACCTGAAAATTTATTAGAAAAAATTGCTATGGGAAAATTAAATAAATTTTACCAAGAAGCAACATTACTTAACCAGCAATTTATTCGCGAACATAAAATGACTGTTCGTGATTACATCAAACAAAATGACGCTGATTTACAAGTTATTAATTTTGTCCGCTATTCTTTAGCCGACTAATTAATCAAGATAAATAATAAAAAAATCCCGACAAAAAGTCGGGATTTTTTTTGTCCAATCTTTAAGAATTCCTTATTTGTTGGATTAAAAAAAATAGGAATTTTGCCAATCTCATAGTAAACATTATCTTTGCCATCCGAAAGAGAAAAAGACAATAAGAATTTTATGGATTTAAATCAAAAAACTTTAGCCAAGCCATTTACACTAAATGGGAAAGGATTACATTCAGGAAAAGATGCTACCTTAAATATTTTACCTTCTGAACCCAATACCGGTATTGCCTTTCAACGAGTAGATATTGAAGGAGAGCCAATTATTAAAGCAAATATTAATAATGTTATTTCTACTCAACGAGGAACAACCATACAAAAAGAAGATATTAACATAGCAACGATTGAACATTTGCTTTCGGCACTGTGGGGGACAGGAATAGACAATGTAATTATTCAGATTGACGGACCGGAGGTACCTATCCTTGATGGTAGCAGTCAGCCATTTGTTGACAAAATTTTGGATGCGGGAATTACGGTTCAAGATGCACCACGCGAATTTATTGAAATCACAGAACCTGTTGTATTCAGAGATGAAGATAATGATATTGAGTTGATTGCTATCCCTGACGATGATTTCAAACTAAATGTGCTTATTGATTATGACTCATCCTATCTTGCCAATCAGTTTGCAGCACTTGATAACTTAGATTTATATGCAAAGGAAATTTCCAAAGCACGCACTTTTGTCTTTTTACACGAACTGGAAACACTCTATAACAATAATCTTATCCGTGGCGGAGAATTAGAAAATGCAATTGTTATTGTAGATAAGGAAACATCAAAAAAAGAAATTGACCATTTGGCAGACCTTTTTAACAAACCGAAATTAGATGTTGTGCCACAATATGGTATTTTAAATAATTTGGACCTATACTACCCGAATGAGCCCGCTCGCCATAAATTATTAGATTTGCTGGGAGACCTTACTTTGTTGGGAAAAAGAATGAAAGCAAAAGTTTTTGCAACGCGTCCCGGACATTCTGCCAATATTGAATTTGCTAAAAAGATTTACGAATATCACAAAATACAAAAAAAGAAAAAGTTACCTTATACCTACGATCCTTCAAAAACACCTTTGATGGATGTTAATGCCATTAAGAAATTATTGCCCCACCGTCCGCCGTTCTTGTTAATAGATAAAATTATTTCCATTTCCGACAAAGAAGTTATTGGCGTAAAGAATGTAACAATGAATGAATATTTCTTCGTTGGTCATTTCCCCGATGAACCGGTGATGCCGGGTGTTTTGCAAATTGAAGCAATGGCACAAACAGGGGGCATTCTTATCTTAAACGGAGTGGAAGATCCTGAAAACTATTCTACTTATTTCCTTAAAATTGATAATGTAAAATTTAAAAGGAAAGTTGTCCCCGGCGACACACTTATCTTTAAGTTAGAGTTAGTTTCTCCTGTCCGGAGAGGCATTGCTGTAATGAAAGGACAAGCTTATGTCAATGAAAATCTTGTTGCTCAAGGGGAATTTACGGCACAAATCAGTAAAACTAAAGCATAATGAGACAACCCTTAGCATATATACATCCGGATTCTAATATTGCAGATAATGTTGTAATAGAGCCATTTACTACAATTGATAAAAATGTTACCATTGGCGAAGGAACATGGATAGGGAGCAATGTTACTATCATGGAAGGAGCTACCATTGGGAAGAATTGCAAGATTTTTCCGGGTGCGGTTATTTCTGCCATTCCTCAGGACTTAAAATTTCAAGGTGAAAAATCTTTCGTCGAGATAGGAGATTATACAACAATTCGAGAGTTCGTTACAATTAACAGAGGAACAAAATCAAAAGGGAAAACAGTTGTTGGTAAGCATTCATTATTAATGGCTTATGTCCATGTTGCACACGATTGTGTGATTGGTGATAATTGCGTAATTGTAAATAGTGTTCAAATTGCGGGTGAAGTAATTGTTGAGGATTGGGCAATTGTTGGTGGTACCTCAGCTATTCACCAGTTTGTTCACATTGGGAAACATTCTATCGTTTCAGGTGGTTCGTTGGTCAGAAAAGATGTCCCGCCATACATTAAAGCCGGAAGAGAACCACTGGCTTACGAAGGAATCAATTCCATCGGGTTACGGCGGCGTAATTTCTCTAACGAAAAAATCAATGAGATTCAAGACCTGTACCGGCTTATTTTTAGTAATAAGATGAATGTAACTCAAGCATCTCAATATATTGAAGCCAATATGAAAGCAACACCCGAAAGGGATGAAATATTATTGTTCCTAAGAAATTCGTCAAGAGGAATTATCAAGGGATATTTCGAATAATAATTTATGATTCAGGTAAACGACATCCATAAGTCTTTTGGAAGTATTGAGGTACTGAAAGGCATTGATCTGTCTGTTAAAAAGGGTGAATTGGTTGCTATTGTCGGTGCCAGCGGAGCAGGGAAAACAACCCTGTTACAAATTATAGGGACACTTAGTGGTTTTGATCGTGGCGAAATTATCATTAATAACATAAATGTCTCAAACCTAAAAGACAGGCAGCTATCTAAATTTAGGAACCAAAACATCGGATTTGTATTCCAATTTCATCATTTATTGCCTGAATTTTCTGCTTTGGAAAATGTGTCGTTGCCTTTATTAATTCAAAAAAAATCAAAAGCTAAAGCAGAAGAAAAAGCCAAAGAAATTTTATCATTTCTGAATCTTGATAACCGGTTGACACACAAGCCACATCAACTCTCCGGAGGCGAACAACAGCGAGTCGCAATTGCCCGTGCTTTGGTTACCGATCCGTCAGTTATTCTTGCCGATGAACCGACGGGAAACCTTGATTCTCAGAACACACGGGAAATTGTCAATCTGTTGAAAGACTTGCAAAAGAAAATGAATCAAACAATTGTTATTGTAACCCACAATTTAGAGTTGGCGAATGCTACCGACCATATTTTTACAATACAAGATGGAAAGATAACTAACAAACAGTAATTTCTCCTATCTTTGTCCATAAGAAAAATGGCATCACTAAAGGAAATAAAACTACCTGTAAGTCAGGAACTTGATTTTTTTAACGATTATTTTAAGCAATCGTTCCGGTCGGATGTTTACTTATTGAACTTGATTACCAATTATGTTTTGCGAAGTAAAGGGAAACAAATGCGACCGTTGTTGGTCTTGCTTTCTGCCAAATTAACCGGTGAAATTACGCCATCTACTTATGATGCCGCTACGCTGATAGAACTAATGCACACGGCAACACTGATTCACGACGATGTGGTGGACGATGCTGCCAGTCGCCGCGGGTTACTAACTCTTCACAAGATTTGGAAAAATAAAATTACCGTGCTTATCGGCGATTATTTATTGTCGCGAGGGCTTTTGTTGGCAGTGAAAAATAAAGAATATGATTTGTTAGAGATTGTCTCAGAGGCGGTGAAAGAGATGAGTGAAGGCGAGTTGCTGCAAATAGAAAAATCGAAACGATTGGATATTAGCGAAGAAATTTATTTTAAAATTATCCGAAAGAAAACGGCGACCCTTTTGGCTTCGTGTGCTGCTGCCGGAGCAAAATCTGCCGGAGCAGATACCAAAACGGTTGAGAAACTAAAACTTTTTGGCGAGAACCTCGGGATTGCTTTCCAGATAAAAGATGATATTTTGGATTATAATGGCAACAAAACGGGGAAAAAAGTCGGGAACGATATCAAAGAAAAGAAAATTACCTTACCATTACTCTTTAGCTTAAAACAAGCGGAAAACAATGAAAAGAAAAAGATAATAAAGCTATTGCGGCAGAAAAATAAAACGGATAAGACAATACGGGAAATATTTGATTTTGTAAATCGCTATGATGGCATTGTCTATGCCACTCAAAAGATGAATGAGTTTACCGATATCGCTATTGCACAAATTGACGATTTTAAAGACTCATCCATTTACAAAGACTTATTGGACTTTGTGGAATTTGTGGTGAAGAGAAGTAAATAAACAATGACATACCGAGAGTTATTTTAAATTTATTCTACCACCATCTCCTAATTTCTTTTTAAAAGTGCCTTTAATCCGATAATTTTCAGGGACTTCTATCGGGACAAATATCAGCTTATTTTGGTCTTTTTGAGAAGCTTTAAATTCTACCCGCCTGTTATATTTGCGAGTTCGTGGGTTTAGATTAATAGAAATCTGATCCGCCTCACCACGACCGATTATACGAATCTGAGAAGCAGATACACCTTTTGTTGTCAATAATCCTTTTACAAATTTAGCCCGACGAATAGATAAGATTTTGTTATAGTTAACATTACCTTGTGGGTCAGTATAACCAAAAATCGTAATTTTTGATTCTGTATTATTTTTTAAGTAATCTGCTAATTTTGTCATTTCATCATTATTATATTCTGTTCGAAATTTGTCGAATCCGAACAGCAAACCATGAACAACCACTTTGTCTTGCTTAACAGCAATTTGATTATTAATCTCATTGTTTTCTCCTTGACTTTTGTTTTGAGCAACTAACTGAGTATCACCTTTGCTGAGAATTACAAGATTGATATCCCAATTATCTCGGTCAACGGATTTGATACGATTTCTCATAATGCCATTTTTATTCATAAATAATCTGACATTTTTGATCCGAGCATCGTTAAGTGATTTACTTTCACTGTTTTCCGGATAAATATTAATAATATATGAGTCTTTTCCCTTAAGATATTCTACCAGCTTTTTCAAATCAGTTTTAAGTGTTTCTGACATCTTTTTACTTCCAAAAGAAAATGTAAGATATTTCAAATTGTTTAACACAATCGGCTTTAGAATAATAGGTCTATTAATCAACTGATATACACTACCTTTTTCGACTGAATAATCAGTATTAAAATAAGAAAAACCATCTGCCACGAAATCAGCATGGTATTCCCCCGGTTCAAGATAAAACAAAAATTCTCCCGTTTTATTCTTAGGACGATATTGTCCAACCAACTTACCGGTTGCTTTATCGGTAACATTAATAATCATATTTTGAGGTACCACACTATCAACATTATAAATAACACCTTTTAGGACGGTGCATGGTGTTTTTTGCTCATAAGGTGCCGAAATCATATACAAATCTGATCGTCCTAAAGAACCAACCCGTTGTGAAGACATATAAGCTCGTTCGTTTTCGGGAGTTGGAATATAAAATACATCATCTTCGGCAGAGTTTATCGGATAACCCACATTTTCAGGTGCTGACCAAGTGTTAGTTTCTTTATTAAATATAGAGAAAAAGATATCATATCCGCCCATCGTTTTGTGTCCTTTGGAACTAAAAAATAAGGTAATACCATCAGGAAGAATAAAAGGACTTTCCTCGTCATAAGGTGTATTTATTTCCGGACCAAGATTTTCTGCTACACCCCATGTGCCATCGGGCAAAAGATGTGATTTGTAAATATCCATTCCGCCTTGTCCTCCTTTACGATTGCTTGTAAAATAAAGTGTTTGTCCATCAGCGGAGATATTTACCTGTGTCTCTTTATATTTTGTATTAATGTTTGGTCCTAATTTTTGTGGAGTTGTCCATGAATCACCTTTTTTGTATAACACATAGATATCACCATCTCTTTCTCCATCAGCATGATATACAAAAAGTGTCTGTCCGTCAGCAGATAAAGCAACCGAAGCATCTTGTCCGGCGGTATTTA
>JALTEO010000270.1 GCA_027073875.1 Bacteroidales bacterium | reverse complement strand
ACATCATACATATTGGGATAGTTGAAAACCAAAATATCGTTACGATTAATCTTTCCGAATTTTAATCGCATATATGGAAACCGAAAGATATCGACATAAGATTTAATATTAAGGAAAGGGATAAAATTATCGTTGAACGGTAGTGCAAAGAAAGTAATGGGTAGCCGTGGTCCAAAGCTTAATTTGTTGACTACTAAATAATCGCCCGGCAATAGTGTCGGTTCCATTTTGTTGTGTGTAACCGTATAGAACTGAAAGAAAAACGAACGGACAACCAATAAGATAATAAAAGCCCAAAGAAGCGATTTAAGCCACTTGTGAAAACGACTTTTATCCTTTTTTGTTTTTGTCATTAATCAAAATAAGTAAATAATCTGTTCCAACGGATAGCGTGGAATAAATCACGGTTTTTATCGGTTGAGAACCAAATAAATTTCACTTTTCCTACAATGTGATCTTCGGGAACAAATCCCCAAAAACGGGAGTCGGCGGAATTATGACGGTTGTCGCCCATCATAAAATAGTAATCCATTTTAAAAGTATAGGATTGTGCGGGTTTCCCATTGATGTAAATTATTCCGTTTTTAACTTCCAAATCATTATTTTCATAGATATCAATTACACGGCGATAAAGCGGAAGATTTTTTAATGAAAGTTTGATGGTTGTACCCTTTTTAGGAATATATAATGGTCCAAAAAAATCTTCATTCCATTTATAAAGCGAATCATGTGGGAAAATACGGGGATTCCATATGCCTTTGGTGGCAATAATAGGATGAACATCTACAACATTGGCAAATGATTTTAATTTTTTTGCATTTTCCTTAGTTAGAAAGAACCAATAATCATTGAAGTTATCGGCAATTTGTCCTCCTTCGGTGATGTTATATTTCTGCAAAATCTTAGGATTAATAGGTGTTCCGTTGGTTTTAACATAGTATTTTAGTTGCCGGTATTCCGGATTGACTTCGGGTTTTCCGTTGATATATACTTGTGCGTTGATAACTTGCAGTGTGTCGCCGGCAACACCGATACATCGTTTTACATAGTTTTCTTGTTTGTCCACGGGACGAACCAAAATATCACCGAATAATTTCTTACCGGTCATAGGATTGACAATTTGGTTTGCCCACACTGTTTTTCTGCCGTATTGCCGGCAGAGTTCGTAGTAGCTTACTTCTTGATAGTTGGCACAAACCGTGTCGCCTGCCGGAAAGTTGAAAACGACAATGTCGTGATGTTTAACATGGCTGAATCCGGCTAAACGGTGATAAGGATTTTGTATCCAAGTAACAAACGACGGCGTGTGGTCGGTTAGCGGGAGTGTATGATGAACAAACGGCATGGCAATAGGTGTTTCCGGTACGCGTGGACCGTAAGCAACCTTGCTGACAAATAAATAATCACCAACAAGTAAGGTCTTTTCCATCGAAGAGGTTGGAATCTTATATGCTTCAATAATGAAAATACGGATAATGGTAGCGGCAAATCCGGCGACAATAATGGCATCAACCCATTCCAATACTTTCGGTTGTTTTTTTACACCTTTCTTTTTCCAAAATGTCCACCAAACTTTTTTGGTGATATACATATCGAAAATAATAGGTAAACCAATTAGAAACCAGTAGTTGCCTAACCAAATAACCCAAAGCAGGTAAAGACCTCCCCAAAAAAAGAGTTTAAAGTATTTGTTTTTTAGAAATTTAAAGTATTTTCTCATCGTGTCAATTTAAAAAGTCAAAAGTAAGATTAATAACTCTCAAAAGTAAATCTTATTCTTTAATTAATGTTAAAAGATTCTAATAAATCGTTCATACCGAAGATTCCTTTTTTGTCTTTCAGAAACTCTGCCGCCATAATTGAGCCGGCGACAAATCCTTCGCGGGAGAATGCTTCGTGAGCAATTGTAATCTCATCAATGGGAGAGTGGTAGGTTATTTTATGGATACCTACAATTTCGCCTTCGCGGTGGGAAGTAATCTTTATATCGTTGCCGGAAGAAGGATTGAGTGACCATTGTTGTTTCGTGGTGTTTTGTTCAATAATTTGATTGGCAAGTGTAATAGCTGTAC
>JALTEO010000269.1 GCA_027073875.1 Bacteroidales bacterium | reverse complement strand
TCAATTAATTTTACCGGCGACAGTGCCATACAATATATTCCACTGGCATTTTCATCGGATAAATCAACAACACAGCCGGCACCTTTTATGTTTAATGTTCAGAAACAATGGACTCCGGCAGATTTTAACAAGAAGAATTTAGTTCTGGCAGCAGCATTTAAAGGGAAAATTACAGGCGATTCCATCAACAAGATGGTAGTTATCGGTAATGGTGATTTTGCCATAGGCGGAAAAGACAGTCGTCAACAGGTGCAACAGGACAATGTCAGCTTGTTAGTAAACAGTATTGATTGGCTATCGGACGATACCGGTTTGATTGAGCTTCGCACCAAAGGAATTACTTCGCGACCAATTGACGATTTGGAAGACGGCACAAAAACTTTTCTGAAATATTTGAATTTCTTATTGCCAATTTTACTGATTGTAATCTATGGCTTGTTCAGAATGCAACGAAATAAAAATGTTAGAATAAAAAGAATGGAGGAGAATTATGGCTAAAAAAAACAAAAACGGTATTTATCTGCTGATTTTAATCGTGTTATTTGGGATTTATCTGTTGTTTAAATTCGTAATAAATACAGCTCCCGACAGTAACTTTGACTTGAGTATGTTATCGGTAGATACTGCTAAGATAGCGGCTATTACCATTAAGCAACCTAAAGACAAAGACCCGTTGAAATTAACGGAGACAGATGGCAAATGGCAAGTAACACAAGCCGGAAAAACTGCTCCTGCCGACGAAAGCACAATTAAAGGGATATATAGTGTGTTGGCTGAAATGAAAATTCAAAATGTGGCAGCAACAAGTCAAGATAAATGGAAAGAGTTTCAGTTAACCGACTCTTTGGCTACCGAAGTACAATTATTTGATCAAGCCGGACAGATATTAAAAGATTTCTATATAGGGAAATTTACTTACAGACAGCGAAATGTTTATGGAGGAATGTATAGTAATAATGTCTCGGGGTTGACTTATGTCCGCTTGGCAAATCGTGACGAATCGTTTATTGTCAGGGGATTTTTGCCAATGTCATTTAACCGTGATTTTAATAATTTCCGGAACCAAACAATTGTTCGTTTGGACAAAAATGCTGTGGAAAATCTATCGTTTACCTATCCTGCCGACACGGGTTTTGTTGTTTCAAAAGCTGATTCTGCCGTGTGGATGATAAACAAAAAAGACACCGCCGATATCAAAAAAGTAAACCAATATTTAGGGATGCTCTCGTGGGTGCGTGATGTGAAATTTGATGATAACTTTACGCCTTCAAATGATGCTGTTTATACAATGCAATTTTCAGGTAAAAACTTTCAACCGGTAACTGTCAGAGTATATCAAAAGGATAGTGTTAATTATATCATTAATTCCACTCAAAATCCTAAAACATTTTTTGTGTCGAATAAAAACGGCACCTTAAAACGACTGCTTAAGACAGTATCCGATTTTAAGAAATAAAGACCAATACAAATCACTTATACTTCTTTTTTTTGAACTCCTCTTAAAAAAAACAGTAATTTTGCTCATCCTATGACACGCTTACTGTATATAATAGCAATTATTTTTCTGATAGGGTGGCTAATCAGGATAGCTTTTCCGTATATTCTTAAATTCTTTTTGTGGTTAATAAGCCGGAAAATAGAAAAGGGATACGGACAAGCGTATAATCAAGAGGAAAAGACCGTTGAATACAAAGCTAAAGAAAAACGAAACAAAGATGATGATGGTGACGAGTTTATTGAATACGAAGAAGTAGAATAATAAAGTGGCTGGAATGCCTAAAGCAGAAAAATAAATTATTTACTGTATATCAGTCATTTATATTATATTTTCAAGTATTATTTTTTTATTCTGTTGAATATCCCAAAGGTTTTGTGTTATTTTGCACAAATTTTTTCAAAAACTACCGTATGAAAGATAATCTTGTAATTGTTGAATCACCTGCCAAAGCCAAGACCATTGAAAAATTCCTTGGGAAAGATTTTGAAGTCAAATCCAGCTACGGACATATCCGCGATTTAGCAAAAAAGAATTTGAGCATCGATATCGAAAATAATTTTTCGCCTATTTACGAGATTCCTGACGATAAAAAGAAGTTAGTCGCTGAATTAAAAAAAGCAGTCAAGACTCATAAAACGATTTGGTTGGCATCTGATGAAGACCGTGAAGGAGAAGCCATAGCGTGGCATTTACAAGACACATTAAAATTATCTAAAGATACAACAAAACGAATTGTTTTTCACGAAATTACAAAAAACGCTATTTTAGAAGCGATTAAAAATCCTCGCGATATTGACTTAAATCTGGTAAAAGCCCAGCAAGCCCGACGCGTTCTGGATAGATTGGTAGGTTATGAGATATCACCTATTTTATGGAAAAAAATATTACCATCACTATCTGCCGGCAGGGTTCAGTCTGTTGCTGTTCGATTTATTGTGGAACGGGAAGAAGAAATAAAGAATTTTAAACCGGTAGCATCATTTAAGGTAAAAGCCGAATTTTCCGGCTCATCCAAAGGGAAAGATTTTGTGCTCTCAGCAACACTTTCCAGTAATTTACCCGATGAAAAAACGGCAAAAGCTTTTTTAGAGACTTGCAAAAACGCAACATTTGCCATCACATCTATTGAAAAGAAAGATGCAAAACGCTCACCGGCACCACCGTTTACAACATCGACACTACAACAGGAAGCTAGCCGTAAACTTGGTTTTTCGGTCAGCAAAACGATGCAGGTAGCACAAAAGTTATACGAGTCCGGTTTCATTACCTATATGAGAACTGATTCTGTTCATTTGTCAAATTTAGCAATTGGAACGGCGAAAAAAGTTATTACAGAAGAGTTTGGCAGTAATTATTCCAAGACGCGTCAATTTCACACAAAATCAAAAGGAGCACAGGAAGCACACGAAGCAATTCGCCCTACCTACATTGAAAACAAGAGTGTTGCAGGCAACGCAACAGAAAAGCGACTATACGAATTGATTTGGAAACGAACCGTTGCCTCACAAATGGCAGATGCTCAATTTGAACGGACAACAATAAAAATTGAAAACAATCCAAAAGCCAACTACCATTGGATTGCTAAAGGCGAAGTAATAAAATTTGACGGATTTCTTAAATTATATATGGAGTCTAAAGATGATGATACTGAGGATGAAGAAAAAGCAGCAATTTTACCGAAAATAGAAAAAAACGCTACGCTATCCGTTCAACAAATCTCTGCTATACAAAAATTTACGATGCCTCCTCCCCGCTATAATGAAGCAAGTTTAGTCAGGAAAATGGAAGAACTCGGAATCGGTCGCCCGTCAACTTATGCACCTACGATTCACACCATTCAGACACGGAAATATGTCGTAAAAGAAGATAACAAAAACGGTAAAACCAGAACAATATTACACTTACTTCTGAAAAACGGTAAGATTCAAGAAAAAACCGAAACAGAGAAATACGGTTTCGAAAAAGGAAAGTTAGTTCCGACGGATACCGGTGTAGTCGTTAATAAGTTTTTAGTTGAGAATTTTCCGGAGATAGTGGATTATAATTTTACGGCATCTGTTGAAAAACAATTTGATGCTATTGCCGAAGGGAAAATAGAATGGGTGAAAATGATTGCGGACTTTTACCAAAAATTCCACGAAAAAATCAGTTTTACCGAAAAAAATGCAAAGAAAGAATCCGGAGAACGCATCCTTGGAAAAGACCCGAAAACAGGCAAACCTATTTCTGCAAAGATTGGGAAATACGGACCTTATATCCAACTCGGTGAGGCAACAGATGAAGAAAAACCGAAATTTGCACCTATGCCTAAAGAGTTTTCCATTTCAACCGTTACACTCCAAGATGTACTGAAATTATTTGATTTACCCCGAAAAGTAGGCAATTTTGAAAACAAAGAAATTACAGCTGCCATCGGACGATTTGGACCATACCTGAAGCATAATAATAAATTTTATTCCATCCCAAAAACAGAGTCGGTTTACAATGTTGACGAAAAAAGTGCTGTTGAAATTATCCTTGCCAAACGGGAAGCCGACAGCAAAAAGATTGTAAAAGAATTTCCTAATGATAAGGACTTGCAAGTTCTGAACGGTCGTTGGGGTGTTTATATTAAATACAAGAAAAAGAATTTCAAGATTCCAAAAAAATACAAAGACAAAGACTTGTCGTATGACGAATGTATGGAAATTATTCAAGCTGCCGGAGAAACCAAGAAAACTTCCAAAAAGTAAGTTTCTATGATTGACTTAACCGATTTTTTTAATCCTGTTGATGTCGCGTTTGACAAATCCTTTTTGACAAACTCGGAAGAAACATTATTCGGGGCGACACATATACATAGTAATTCGGAACTCTTTAAAAAAGAATCGTTGCTGGAAAATGCCGGTATCGTGTTTTTTGTCTTGCCTGATTTTCAAAAAAGCTCAAAAGCATTTTTAAAAGGAGCACAAACAATACGACAAAAACTGTATGGGTTAGGAAGATTAAAAGGAGCGGTTTCATTTTATGACCTTGGAAATTTTAAGATACCGGAAACGATTCAGGATTTTGAATCGGGCATAAAAATCGTAATGGAAACACTTTTTGAAGCCAATATCCGTGTTATTTTGTTTTCCGAAACTTCTTTGCCGGTGAGTGTTGCCAAAAGTTTATCAGCTTATTATCCCGATAGCACAATCTTAATGGTTAACAACCATTTTGAGGATTACGAAAAATTTGAACTAATGACCGAAGAAGCAGAATTTTATTTAAACTTTGGTTTACTGGGATTTCAAAATTACCTGACCGGTAACACACAAATTGAACAAGGTAATAACCGGTTTATGGAATTTGTCCGGCTGTCGGAACTAAAAAATAAAATTCAGGAAGCCGAACCTTATTTCCGTGATGCCGACTGGGCGGCAATGAGTTTGAATGTTGTCTGTCATCGCGATGCTGCAGCTTCGGAAAAACCATCGCCCAACGGATTATCCGCAGAAGAATATTGTGCTATGGCTTATTATGCCGGACTGGGATGTAGAAATAAAATTATTTCATTTGCCGGCTATGATGCCTCAAAAGACAAAGACGAACAATCTGCCTTTTTAATCGCTCAAGCTATTTGGCTTAACTTAGACGGATTTGCGGGGCATGTGCAAGAACATCCTTTGTTGCAAAAACAAAATATTCAACGGTATATTGTTATTAATGAGGAATATAACAAACATTTTATTTTCTACAAAAGTAATCTCACAGGCCGCTGGTGGATGGAAATTCCCGGGAAAAAGAAGAAAAATATTATTGTAGCCGCTTCCTATCAAGACTATAAAATGGCGAGCAATCAAAAAATCCCGGCACGGTGGTGGAACCTGTTTAAACGATACTTTTAATAAATTTACAATTTATAGTTAACAATGTATAATTTATTTATCCAACTACTAAAATATGAAATCATTAATCAGCATTCGTTATTCAAAATAATAATATCGAATATCGATTAGTGCCAAAGGCATCCCTTCGGGAGAACGCCGATTTAAGAAGTTGATACCTTTGCAAAACAAAAATAAACTGGCATCCTATGAAAAAAATAATTTTCCACGATTGGCATACCATTGAATATCAAACAGCTTGGGATAAGCAGGAAGCTCTTTTAACAGAAGCATTACATCGGAAATTTAAGGAAGGAGTGCCGGCAAAAAACCGTTTTATTTTTTGTGAACACCCACATGTATTTACCATAGGTAAAAGTGGTAACGACAATAATTTGTTAGTGGACAAAAATTTCCTGAAAAAGATTCAAGCTACAGTATTTCACATTAACCGCGGTGGCGACATTACTTATCATGGTCCCGGACAAATTGTCGGCTATCCGATAATTGATTTGGAAACATTTGATATCGGTGTAAGAAAATACATAGAACGAATAGAAGAAATAATTATCCGTACCCTTGCCGAATACAATATTAAGGCAGAGCGATTAAAAGGTGCTACAGGCGTTTGGTTGGAACCGCATACTGCCAATGCAAGAAAAATTGCCGCTATCGGTGTGCGAGTCAGCAGGGGAATTACCATGCACGGCTTTGCTTTTAATATCAATACCGATTTGAAATATTTCTCCTATATTAACCCATGTGGATTTACCGATAAAGGCGTAACTTCGCTTCAAAAGGAATTGGGCAAACCTGTTCCCATGCAAGAAGTTAAAAAAAAGTTGATGCATTATTTCGTAGAAGTGTTTGAAGATAAAAAAGGAAGAACTGCTTTATAGCTTTTGTATCAGCTGATTGATTTTACTTTTTTGAAAACTTACTTGCGTATTTCTTGATTTTATAAAAAATAAAGTTTTATATTTGTTCGAAAATAAGATTATTGATGAAGAATAACATAATGATTGATACTACGGACATAAACGAAATAAACGCACCTATGGTAAATTTATTTAAAATAAATTCACCGAGGTGTTGATACAATAATGTTGTACACCATTAGGATAAAAGAATGAAGAAACGAGTTTTTATAAGCTATTCCTACGAAGACAAGGAATTTGTTGAATGGTTAAAAAATAATCTACAGGATTTAGGTCTTGAAATTTGGTATGACCAGCAAGAACTCCAACTGGGAGACAGTATCAAAGACAAGATAACTTTAGGCATACAATCAAGTAGTGCTTTCATTGTTGTGCTAAGTGAATCTTCAAAAAAATCAAATTGGGTAAGATATGAACTGAATTCCGCTCTACTTCTGAATGAAATCAAAAAAGGAATAAAGATTCTTCCAATAAAAATTGATGATTCAGAAATTCCATCAGGGTTTTTATGAATAAATAAAATTTTAGAACTACCATAAATTGGTAACATTCCATAATTTTCCATACCATCATCCGGAGTAACTTTCTCTACAGAGCTTATCGCAACAGATCCGGTGGATTCATTACCACTCACAAATTCACCTATTGAGCCTACTTTAATTCCATCTGCAGATATAGCAAATTCATTAGAAGCATTTTTATAATGAACCATTGGAGCAAATTTATTTTCTAATTTTTTTGCGTCTTTCTCGGATAATAACGTTTCATATGTATAATC
>JALTEO010000268.1 GCA_027073875.1 Bacteroidales bacterium | reverse complement strand
TTTTGAATAACGAATGATGAACACTGATTAACGATTTTAGATTTTTTTAGTTCTTTCATAAAAAATAACTTCTTAAATTGATATTGTTAAGTCCTTTACAAAACCCAAAAGAGATTCTTCACTGCGTTCAGAATGACAAAATTAAAAATTTTGCAAAAGTTTTATTATTACTACCAAAGGCACTCTGATTAATGATTTTAGATTTGTTCATATTATCTTGTTTTCTTATCACCCCTCTGTGTCTCCTTCCGAACTGCATTCGAGGATAAACCGTCAAGGGGAGAATTTCCTCCCTTGATATTGGTTTTGGAATTAAGGTGGGTGACAGTAGTTCGTTCAATTTTCATTTGTTTATTTAGTTATTCGCAGTGTTAAAATAATCATTTCCTTGTGTGTTTTAAATCAATTTCTTAAATTATTTATATTCAAACTATATATTTTTGAAAGATTCCTTTTCCGTATTATTTTGTTTCGGTAGTTTCTTTTCCAATGCACGATAATGTTTCCGGCTATCGTTTACAAAGATACTGCTTTTATAGTTGATTAAAATCAGTTTGTAGTATTTTGCAGCTTCTTCGGGGTTGTTCAATTTTGTCTCATAGAGTTGTCCTAAACGATACGCTGCATCATCGGCAGTTATTTCCCGCGGGTAATTATCCACAATCTTTTTAAGATTCTCTGCCGCTTTTGTAAAATCATTATGTTTCTGATAAATCTCTGCTTTTTTAAAAAGGATTTCATCAGCCAATTGATGAGTAGGAAACATCTCGGTGATAGAATCCAATGAAACCATTGCCAGTGAATCGCGGTTTTCAAATTCAAGCAACTCGGCACGGGCAAAAATCCGCAATGGGGCAGTGTTAGTGTCTTTTGCAAGATTGTCGTGGATAAGTTCCGACAAATAAAAAGCATCGTTGGCAATGAGCTTTGAGGTACTGCCTTTCAAAATATCCAATTGTGCTTGAGCCCATTTAAAATCGCCCATAAAATACGCCAAGCGGGCACGGTCATATTTTGCCTGATAGCCCAAGGGGTTATTTTTGAAGTTTTTTTCAATCTGAGCCAGCAATAATACGGCATCCCACGGTTCGTTAGCGGCAATTAGCGTATTGGCTAACTGTAACTTTATTTTTCCTTGGTTTACAATAGACAATCGTTGCTTTGAGATATTTTCCAAAAATGATTTTGCGGCGACTGTATCGTGCAGATAAAAAGCCAATAATTTACTGTAAATAATGGCAATATCAACCGTTTCATCATTGAGTCCGTATTCATCTAAGATAGATTTTAGTTCTGATTTTAACGATTCCAAATCGGCAGCTTTAATTTCTTTGTTGGCAATTATTTGGTTAAAGCGAGCTTGCAAATAATAGTTCTTTGCCAATAAATAGTTATCGGAGGATTTTCCTTTTTCAATCACAAAATTAAATGCTTTAACAGCAAGATTATACTGTTCGTTATTTAATGCCAACTTGCCGATTTTGATTACATTCTTAAAATCCTGTTTTCGGTTGCGTTTATCTAATGCTATAGCTTGTTGCAGTGCTTTTGCTGTATTATTTTCCTGTAAATACAACCAAATAAGCAGTTGATTATATTGGATTCTCGAAGGATATTTCTGGATTCGCAGCAGTAATTGTTTTTTTATTAATGAGGACAGTGTACCGTCGTCGTTGTAAAGAGCTGATTGAAAACGCATTTGCACATTTGAGTAGTAGCTTTGGTTGAAGCTGAGCAAATCTAAATAGGCATCAATCATTTTGTCCCATTTTCGCTCTAAAAAATAAAGATAGCCCAATTCAAACAGAAAAGAATACTGTCCGTGCAGTTTCTTTTGTCCCTGCCGGTAAGTCTTTTCAGCAAAATCTAACGCCCGTATGTGGATAAAATCATTAGCAACTCGAATGTAATCTTGCGTAGAATTCGGAATATTTTTCAAAATCTTTCCGAAAATAGATGCCGCTTTTGCAGAGTCCTGCTGCATTTGATAGGATTGTCCCAAATATATTTTAAGTGAAGTATTGTGCGGATGCAGTTTGATTTCTTTTTTGATAGATTTTTCAGCTGTTTTGTAATCGT
>JALTEO010000267.1 GCA_027073875.1 Bacteroidales bacterium | reverse complement strand
TTAATTATTTTCTTTAATTTTCTCTCTTTCGTCCGCCTGATATTTTTGCTTGTATTCACTGTTATTTTCAGATTCGCCCTGTCAAAAAACTCTTTTAAAACATACAGATATTTTCGCTTTGTTTCGGTGCTTCTTTTATTTAATTCTCTCTCAACAAATAAATCAAATTCCCTCTGTGTTATGTTCCTTATTGCACCAGCATTTTGTTTTTCGCAGAATTGTAAAAATTTCAAGATTTTTTGCTGTCGTTCATCATTGCTCTTTTTTGAAAATTGTCTTTTCTTTCGTAAATACTGCCTTTTTTTCTCTTCAAGCTCTTTTATTAAAGTCATTAATACCTCCTCGCCGATGACCCATTTTTTAAATAAGACAATCGGCAAATTTAAAGTTAAATGTTTAATTCGTTTTGCTCTATGCGAGACAGGCACGAACGGGCCAAAATCTATTCTAAAGTTGCTGCCTATTAAAAATAAGCAAGCAACAATTGAGGAGGAAAAGGGCGTAAAAACGCCAAGTCCGGTAAGTCCGAAAAATTATAGGAAATTCTGAGGAATAATAAATAATCAATAATCCACGAAAACCTTATTATAACAACAATATCTGTCAATATAGTTTAATATGAAATCATATGAAATATAATTGAAAATGTATGGCAGTCCGAAAGTCCTCTTTAAAAAATCGCAGATACACGCCATTTTCTTCGCAGTCTCTTTGCCTGCGTTTCACTTTGTCAAAGAAACTGCTCTGTTCATCATTGCTTTACCGCTTCATTCATTCGATAATTATGTCCTGGCAAGCAGGGTATAAATCTCATTCACTTATATTAATCGGTTCGGTACATAATTAAATAAAAAAGATTGGATTATAAAAAAAATAATAGGATAAAATAAATAAGGAATTTACACGTATGCAGATTGCTCTAACTGTAGTTAGTTAGCATACGTTTGCTTAATAATAATATACACGTCCAGATTGCTCTAACTGTAGTTAGTTAGGACGCACTTTTGCGTATGCAGATTGCTCTAACTGTAGTTAGTTAGCATACGCTTACTTAAAAATTACCGGTCTCCAGCCGTTGGAAGATAGTGGGGCATCTCCACTAAATTTGGCCAATCTCCTGTAGTAGATTACGGTCTCCGCCAGATGGCGGTAAAACTACAGTGAAAGGGTTACCCGTAAATAAACTAATGCTCAATATTATAGTCTGTTACAGTCTTAAGTCAAGTACAAAAATGGCTTCATGATAGGAAAAAATACAAAGAAATACAACAATATGTAAAAGGATATAAAGCAATTTTTTCTGGATTAATTTTTTTAAGCTATTACAATCAGTCCATCATCTGTGAGGTGTGAAAAGAGGGTAGTATCAATTATTTTAGTTTTACTTTACCAATGCCATTAACGTATCAAAATTATCTACAATATCGTATTTTATCTGCTCCGAAGCAATTTTATCAAAGAACTTTCTCGCGCATTCTATTTTAGCTTCTTCTATTTTTCTAAGCTGCATAGTAGACATAGATCCTTTTGTCTCCGCCACAAAATAGATATGCTTTACCTTACCTTCTTTAAAAGCAATAGCCCAATCCGGGTTATATTCGCCAACAGGAGTAGGTATGAAGAAACTTGAAGGAAGTTTGGCATAAACAACAACCTCTGAGGCTACATCAAGCTCCTCTGCAAATTTTTCTTCACCTTTTGAATCTGTTATAAGATAATCATACACATGTTTATGAACTTTTTTAAGACGTTTTATATCGTAAGTTGAAGAATCAACTGTAAAGATGTCTTCAAGGTTATGAGTCTGCTCGGTTGGGTCATAACTCAAATGCTCAATTACTGTAGTAGCTTTTTGTTCATTAGTAATGCGTGCCGCATTTCTGATAAATTTTTCAGGGTTCTTTTTATACTTATCAAAGGTTTCGTCATTAATTTTTTTAAGTATTTCTCCAATTGTTTTTCGTGTCAGTTTGGTTTCTTCGGCAAGCTTACCGACAAGGTCGTACTGTATGGCTGAATGAACAGACTTATCTCCATTAACAATTCCACTGTTTTTAACTTTAAATGCCTCACCGCCCTTAATTTCAT
>JALTEO010000266.1 GCA_027073875.1 Bacteroidales bacterium | reverse complement strand
ACCGTACACGATTTATTTTTTAAACTATTAAAGGATTATGTATGATAATTTGTGCAAAGTTTTTTGTCCACAGATGACACTAATTTTCACAGATTTTTTTAATAATCTGAGTTCGACATAAGAAATGAATCACAGAAAACAAATTAGAATTACCGGTGGAATTATTCAGATTGCTTCTTCCTCGTTCCTCGTCATCGCAATGTCGTTATATCTTGCAGGTATTAACCCTTTACACACAAAATAAAGTAAAACTCGCGTCATTACAAGCGAAGCGAAGTAATCTCATATTTTTACCATACACGATTTATTTTTAAACCATTAAGGAATTATGTATGATAATTTGTGCAAAGTTTTTTGTCCACAGATGACACTAATTTTCACAGATTTTTTTAATACTTGCCTAAATGCAGGTTGATTAAGAATTTAATTAGATGTGATTGTCGCCCAATGCGCTTTGGTTCTAGTATTAAGCGATATAAAAATTCTATTCTTAGTTTTAAAAATATTTTTGGTGCCCGTTTGAGTTTTCCGCTGTAAACATCGAAACTACCACCTAAACCTTGATATAAAGCAGGGTAAACTTGCATAAATTCTTGCATTAAGTATTCTTGTTTTGGTGTTCCCATTGCAACAAAAACTATATCGGGTTTTTTTTCTAATAAATCTGCTTTTATTTTCTTAATATCACCATCTTTTAAATAGCCGTTACGGTAATTTTTTATATCTATTTTAGGAAATTCTTGCTTTAACTTACTAACAGTAGTTTCAATTACTTCTTGTGTTGAGCCAATGAAATAAAAAGATTTTTCTTTGTAATACCATTCAATTATATCGTGCCATAGTTCAACTCCCGGAATTTTAGCTGCCTTGTATCCTTTCTTTTTAAGAGCCATAACAGCTCCAACACCATCAGGATAACCAATATTATTGTTAATTATTTTTTGAAGTTTTGCATCTTCTTTTAATATCTTTTCGGCATTAGTCGCTACCAATATTTTTTGTTTGTCAACAACATACTCAATAAGTTCTCGTTTCGATTGAAAGGGATATATCTTTATTTTATTTACTTCTACGGGATTCATTTATTGTATGTTCTTTCTCTTTGACACTTTATTTTTTCACAAAGCTACTCAAAGTTTACACCAAGGTTCACAATGTTTTTCTTCGTGTAACTCTGTGGTTCTTGGTGTTCTTTGTGATATAGCTCTTTCACAAAGTGGCACAAAGGTTATTAAATTGCATTTTGCAAATATGACAATATTTATTAAACCAGACTTAATAAATACGCATAGATAAAAAACTTTCCGAATGCGGCAGTTCTTGTATTTCCATATCGCCGGAGCGAAGTATTTGTGTAAGCTGATTTATTTTATTGTATATTCTTTTTGGGGTAATATCCTCCTGTTTTTGGAGCTCCTTTAAACTCAATTTTATTTTCTTTTTTCAATTTTGAAATCCATCTTTCAACAGTTTTATATGGTGTGTTTAACTTTAAAGATAATTCATTAGTCCTTTTACCCGGATTTTCTTTTATTAGTTTATACAGTTCTTCTAATTTATTTACTCCCTCATTTACTCCCCCATTTACTCCCCCATTTACTCCCCCATCATAATTTTCTTTATCTATATTTACAATAAACTTAACGATTGTTGAATCAAAATCCAAATCGTAAATAGGTTTAGTATTGTTATAATTATACCAATTTTGCTCTATTTTATCTATACCAAAACCTGCGTTCTCGGCTAGTTTAACCATTCTAAATAATTTGGCAATAATTGGATTTCGAGGTAAGGAAATATCTTTTGTTCGTAATAAATTAATATCTTTTGGCAAACCTCCCGGATTATAAAATTCTATACTGTCTGTAAAAATTCTTATTCTTGATTTGCTTGGTGAAAAATAATCAGCGTGCATTAGCATATTAACTAATGCTTCGCGTATTGCAACTAAACCGGGTGATAATTCTTGACCAAAACCTTCCGAAGTTAAACTAAATTTTACATCTACTTTGTTTTTTAAGCGTGCAAAACATTCAAAATAATATTCCCAAAGATTTTCGTGTTCGTCTAAACGGAATGTATATCTTGACTTTGCATCCT
>JALTEO010000265.1 GCA_027073875.1 Bacteroidales bacterium | reverse complement strand
GAAAAAAGGAACAATTATTTTAGTTTCGGTCTTGGTTATAGTGGCTATAGTTATTTGGTCAATAATGTCGTCATATAATCAAATGGTTGAAAAGGAACAAGGTGTAGAATCGCAATGGGCACAAGTTGAAAATGTTTATCAACGCCGTGCAGACCTGATACCGAATTTGGTAAATACCGTAAAGGGTTATGCTACACACGAAAAAGAGACACTGACAGAAGTTATTAATGCCCGTAGTAAAGCTACTTCTACAACCATTGACCCAAGTAAATTAAATGCACAAAGCATTCAGCAGTTTCAACGGATGCAGGATAATTTATCGTCTGCTTTATCAAAATTGATGGTCGTTGTAGAACGCTATCCTGACTTAAAAGCAAATCAAAATTTCTTGGAACTGCAGGCACAACTTGAAGGAACGGAAAATAGAATTGCTACCGAACGCCGAAGATTCAACGAAGTTGCACAGGAGTATAATACCTATATCAAAAAATTCCCAAAAAATTTATTTGCAGGTATGTTCGGATTTGAACCAAAAGCATATTTCAAAGCACAAGAAGGTGCCGAAAAAGCACCGGAAGTAAAATTCTAAATAATGAAAGCAAAAGATTTTTTTACAGCGGAAGATCAGCAACAAATTGTTGAAGCCATTAAAAAAGCGGAAAAGGATACTTCCGGAGAAATCCGTGTCCACATAGAAAACTACAAAAAGAAATCTGTGCTCGATAGGGCAGCATACTGGTTTAAGAAATTAGCAATGCACAAAACGGAATTGCGAAATGGCGTATTGTTTTATTTGGCGGTTGATTCCCGTCAATTTGCTATTCTTGGTGATATTGGTATCAACCAAAAGGTAGGTGATAATTTTTGGACAGAGGTTCGTGATGTGATGGTGGAACATTTTAAAAAGGGTGAATTTACACAAGGACTGTCCAAAGGTATTGAGATGACAGGAAAGAAATTAAAAGCGTTTTTCCCTTACCAAGCTGATGATGTCAACGAACTGTCGGATGATATATCATTTAATTAGGTTATCAAAATTTCAGGGAAATGAAACATCCATGATTGATTTTAAACACACAAAGTTTAATTACGAATTATCAATTACGAATGGATAATGTGCTAATGTGACAATTACAAATAGTTAACTGGAAATGAGCAAATAAAAGAATAAAAACTTTATGAACTTTTAACTTTACAAACTTTTGAACTAAAAATAAACAGATGAAAAAAATATTTTTACTTGCAACGGGATTATTATTTGGTGTCTTTTCTTTTGCCGGCAATTCCGAAATCCTTCCGAAACCGGATAATGAAAAACTGGTTGTAGATGATGCCGGATTTTTAGATGCTTCTGTTTCTAACTCCCTTGAACAAGAACTGGAAGATTTTAGTAGCAAAACTTCAACACAAATAGCTGTTGTAACTGTTAAAACCTTGAACGGATATGATATTGATGATTATGCTGTTCGTCTGCTGACACAGTGGGGATTGGGACAAAAAGGAAAGGATAACGGAATACTTGTTTTAATAAAACCGAAGACAGCAGATAAAAAAGGCGAAGTGGCAATTTCTGTAGGTTACGGATTAGAAGGTGTTGTTCCCGATGCTGTGGCAAAGAGAATTGTAGAAAATGAGATTATTCCTGCATTCAAAAAAGGACAATACGGACAAGGAATTGAAAAAGCCGTAAAAGTATTGATGGAATTAACTAAAGGTGAATATACTGCTGATTCTTATATGAAAAAGACCCAAAAAAGTAACTGGGGGAGTATTTTTGCCATTATTATTTTTGGGCTAATTTGGTTACTTCCTATTTTTTCTCGTAAACGGGGGCATACTGTTGGTGGTGGCGGCGTTTCATCTGCATTATTTTGGGGACTGGGAGCCGGAAGTTTTGGCGATTTTTCATCAGGTTCCGGTGGCTTCGGTGGTGGCGGCGGATTTGGCGGATTTGGTGGTGGTATGGGAGGTGGCGGTGGTGCTAGTGGCAGCTGGTAGTTAAATATAGTGTCAAGTCAAATATATTATTGCTACACTATTATTTATCAATCCTATTTCCATTACTGTCAAATTTAATGATTTTTACTTTTCGTGGTTTTT